>JBAUVS010000377.1:0-2768 GCA_049583345.1 Woeseiaceae bacterium | reverse complement strand
GTCGATACGAACGCGATCCGGTTGCCGCCCGGCGACCAGCGGGGTTCGAGGTTGACGGCCCCGCCGTGCGTCAGCGCCGTGACGGCGCGCGTCTGCAGGTCGAGGACCTCGAGCTCCATCGCGTCCGCCGCGTAGCGCGTGAACACGACACGCCGTCCGTCCGACGCCACGTCCGGCTGAAAGTCGTAGCCGGGTCCCGCCGTGAGCTGCTCGGCGACGTCGGAGCCGAGCGCCTGCAGCCACAGGCTCCCCTGCATCGAATACACCAGCGCGGTGCCGTCCGGCATCCAGGCGAGCGAACTCGGGCCGGAGGTCAGCTGCGGCAGGTACATTTCCCGAAAATAGTAATCGTGCGGGACGGCGATCTGGTCGAGCACCGGCCGCCGCTCGGCCGCGGCGCCGGTGGCGAGCAACGCGCCGGCCAGCGCTATCGCGGGCACGCAAGACAGACGGCCCGAAGGCCGTCCGTTCCGGCGCCGACTCGTGTCGCTTCGTCTCAGAACTTGTATCCGAAGCGCAGTCCGTATGTGCGCGGGCGATTCACGAGGATGGACGTGTCCTGGAAGATCTCGTTGTAGGGATCGGCGTAGCCCTGACCATAGCGCACGATCTCGGCCCGCTTGTCCGTGGCGTTGTCGACGAACAGGTCCAGTGACCACTTGTCACCCTGCACGCCCGCGGCGAAGTCCACCAGCGTGTACGCCGCCTGCTTCTGGCGCAGGTTGGTCTCGAGGTTGCTCCAGGAATCGCCGGTGTAGGCGATCGCCAGCTGCAGATAGGCCGGCAGGCGCATCGAATCGAAGTGATAGCGCCCGACCGCGGTGTACTGCAGTTCCGGCACGAACGGCATCGCCTGTCCCCTCGGCGCCCGCGGCGGGGCGCCGGAATCTTCTTCGTCCGAAGTGCGCCAGTACGGTTCCAGTAGTTCCGCCTTGTTATAGGACGCGGACAGGGACAGCGTCAGCGCATCGCTCGCCGCGAGCACCAGGTCAAATTCGGTTCCCTTGGTCTCTGCCTGGCCGATATTGTCGATGATCGTCAGCGGCGAGAGGTCGAAGTCGAGGAACGAGAACTGGAAATTGTCCCACTTCTCGCGGTAGACGGCGCCGTTGAAGCGCATGCGCCCACCCAGCCACATCGTCTTCCAGCCGATTTCGTAGTTCTTGACGTAGTCCGGATCGTATTTTGGCAGCGGTGCGTCGGTGGACCGGTTGACGCCGCCGGGCCGGAAACCCTCCGAATAGGTGACGTACATCATCTTGTCGTCGTTAATGTGGTATTCGGCTCTCAACTTGACGGTGTCCCCGTCGCCGCTGGAAACGTCGTTGACGTTCGGGTGATCGAAACAGGGGAACTGCGGCATGTCATTAGAATCAAGGCAACGGCCCAGGCTGCCGGTGAACCCGTACAGGGAATTGTCGAAGTTGAAGCGGCGATACCCGCCGACCAGCGTCAGCGAATCGTTGACGTCGAAGCTCACCTCGCCGAACACGGCCTTGTCTCGATCGGTGCGAACCTGCTTCGTTTGCCATACTACTTGCGCATTCTCAATCACCGAAAAAGCGGAATCCATATCCGGGACTTCCCAGCGCAGATCGAAGTTGTGCTCCTGGCGCTGCCAGAAGGCGCCGACAATCCAGCGCAGCCGCTGGTCCTGCGACGACTGCAGGCGAATCTCGTGGCTTTGCTTCTGGAAGGTCTCGTCCGACAGGATGTACTGGCTCGGGTCGGTGCAGTTTCCCGCCGAATCATGGTGGTAGCAGCTACCGTAGTAATAGGCGTAGATATTGTCCCAGTACTGCGCGTAGTGGGTGTAGTCGTCGACGCTGTTGGAATCCAGATCGAGGTAGGCGCCGGCATAGACGAGATCCATGTTGCCGATGTGCCCCTCGACCGTCAGTGACGCCTGGTACCAGGAGAAGTCGTAGTACTCGTCGTAGAAACGCGCCGTCTGCAGGTCACCGATATCTTCCGGGTCGTGCGTGAACACGCCGTTGGTGTCCTGGTTCTGGACGATCAGGCCGGGCGTCACCGTCCAGTTGTCGTTCAGGTCGACCTTGAGCAACGCACGAGCTCCGTACGTCTTGCCGTCGTTGAAATCCTTCTTGACGAGGTTGGCGTTGTCTTCGACCGCCCCCGATCCGTGCATGAGAATCGTGCGATGCACGTTGTCGATGTAGCCCGGCTGCTCGTCGTACCAGCCGACGACGCGCAGCGCGGTACGGTCGCCCATCGGCACGTTCACGACACCTTCCACCGAATAGCCGGAGCCGCCCTCCGTGACGGAATTCGCGCTGACGTCGAACGCGCCTTCGAACTCGCCGATCTTCGGCTTGTTCGTAATGATCCGGATTGTGCCGGCTTCGCTGCTCGCACCGAAGTAGGTGCCCTGCGGTCCCGGCAGCGTCTCGATGCGATCGATGTCGTAGATGTGCACGTCGAGGACGCGGTTGATCGTCGTCACCGGTTGCTCGTCGAGGTAGACGCCCACGCTCGGCATCGAACCCGAATGCACGCCGTCGCCGCCGCTCGAGATGCCGCGCATGTAGACCTGGGCCACGCCCGGTCGTTCAGCCTGCCAGGAGACCGTCGGCAGGAAGTTGATGTAGTCGGCGAAGTTATTGAGGTTGAGCTGTTCGAGCTGCTGGTTCCCGAGCACCTGCACCGACACCGCGACGTCCTGCAGGTTCTCCTCGCGCTTCTGCGCCGTCACGACGATCTCCTCGAGCGCACTGCCACTCTGTTCCTGTGCGTGCAGCGGGGCGGCT
>JBAUVS010000376.1:0-1520 GCA_049583345.1 Woeseiaceae bacterium | reverse complement strand
ATGCAGTGGCTGTCGCGCATCGCGGCGCGCCCCGCGGTCGCCGCGGCGCTTGCTATACATGACGACGTCGAGGGCTTCGCGCCGGGGCCGGAACACAGCCGCTGGGGCTGACGGGAGACAGACATGCTCGCACTTTATCACTACGAACCCACCGCCAATTCGATGAAGCCGCTGCTCTGTCTCGCGGAGAAAGGAATCGAGTACGAGAGCCACTATGTCGACCTGCACAACTTCGAGCAGCATTCCGAGGCGTTCGTGGCGCTGAATCCGAACGGCCAGGTGCCGGTGCTGATCCACGACGGCGCGATCATCAACGAGTCGACCGTGATCAACGAGTATCTCGAAGACGTGTTCCCCGCAGTGCGGCTGCGTCCGGAGGATCCCGTCGCGCGCGCCCGGATGCGCATCTGGAGCAAGTTCGTCGACGAGTACTTCTGTCCGGCGCTGAGCAAGATCGGCTGGAGTATCCTCGTGCCGAAGATCGCGGCCCGGCTGGCATCGGGCGAACTCGAGGAGGCATTGAAGAAGGTGCCGCTCGAAGAGCAGAAAAAGAAATGGCGCGATGCCGCGACCGAATCCTGGACGAAAGAGGAGCTCGACGACTGCCGCCGCAAGGTCGCCGAATCGATCCGGCGCATGGAGACGATCCTCGAGGCGTCGCCGTGGCTCGCCGGCGACGAGTATTCGCTGGCGGACGTCAACAGCTACTCGATGGTAGCCGCGGTGCCGCGCCTCGTACCCGCGGCGATGAACGAGGATGCGACACCGCGCAGCATGGACTGGCTGGCCAGGATGAACGCGAGACCGGCGGTGAAGGCGGCGCTGGCGACGTCGAGGACGACGGAGCCGCCGATCGTGGGCAAACAATGACGAGCCGCAGGACCGTCGCAAGGACATTCATCGAGGCGCTCGGCCGCCGCGGCATCGATGTCGTATTCGCCAATGCCGGCACGGATCACGCGCCGATCGTCGAGGCACTGGCCGCGATGCGCGGCGAGGGCGCGCCGATGCCGGATTTCCACGTCGTCCCGCACGAGAACACGGCGATGGCGATGGCGCAGGGCTACTACCTCGTCAGCGGCAAACCGGCGGCGGTGCTGGTCCACGTCACGGTCGGCACCGCCAACGCGCTGTGCAGCCTGATGAACGCGCGGCGCAGCAACGTGCCGGTGCTGCTCTTCGCGGGCCGGAATCCGTTGTCCCAGGAAGGCCACGCCGGCTCGCGGTCCGTGCCGATCCACTGGGGACAGGACGCCTTCGATCAGAACGCGATGCTGCGGGAATACGCGAAGTTCGAGCACGAGCTGCGTGCCTACCAGGACGTCGACGCGATCGTCGGGCGTGCGCTGCAGATCGCGATGAGCGAACCGCGGGGGCCCGTCTACCTGACCTTGCCGCGCGAGCTGCTCGCGGACCCGGAATCCGCCGTGGCGGCAGCGGCGCCGGCAACGGTGACGCCGGCGGCACCGGACGAACGGGCGATCGCCGAACTTGCGGGATTGCTCGCTGGCGCCGGGACC
>JBAUVS010000375.1:0-4143 GCA_049583345.1 Woeseiaceae bacterium | reverse complement strand
GAGTACGACCAGGCCCTGGCGGCGCGGGACGCAGCCAGGGCCCGCGTGGCCTCCGCCCGGTCGGCCGTCGCGACCGCCGGGCAGCAGCTCGAATACACGCTGGTCCGTGCACCGTATGCCGGTATCGTCACGGCGCGCCACGTCCAGGTCGGCGAGACGGTCACGGTCGGACAGCCGCTGATGAGCGGACTTTCGCTGGAAAAGCTGCGCGTCGTCGTCGACGTGCCTCAGGAAGTCGCCGCCCAGGTTCGCGAGCACCGCAAGGCGTTCGTATCGACCTCAAACGGCCGTATCGAAGCGGTGCGGGTGACCATATTCCCGTTCGCGGACAGCGCCAGCAATACGTTCCGCGTGCGCGTGGACTTGCCCGACGGCCAGTTCGCGCTGTACCCGGGCATGTTCGTCAAGGTTGCATTCGTGATCGGCCGCGCGCACCGCCTGCTGGTGCCCACGGCGGCACTGATACGCCGCAGTGAAGTCACGGGAGTCTATGTCGTCGATGCCGACGAACGCGTCCGCATGCGGCAGGTCCGGGTCGGCGACACGTTCGGCGACCGCACCGAGGTGCTCGCCGGACTGACGGATGGGGAACGCGTCGCCGACGATCCTGTCACCGCCGGCATCTATCTCAAGACCACAGCCGTGAAGAACAGCGATGACTGAGAAACTGGGATTCTCGGGCGGCGTCGCACGTCGCTTCCAGAACAACGCGCTGACGCCGCTGCTCGCGCTCACGGCGATGCTGATGGGCCTGTTCGCCGTGGTCGTCACGCCGCGCGAGGAAGAACCGCAGATCGACGTGACGCTCGCGAACGTGTTCGTGCCGTTCCCGGGCGCCAGCACCATCGAGGTCGAGAATCTCGTGGCGATCCCGATGGAACAGGTGCTGGCCGAGATCGACGGCGTCAAGCACGTCTATTCGGTGTCGCGTCCCGGCATGGGCGTGCTCACCGTGCAGTTCAAGGTCGGCGAGCCGCGGACCGAGGCCCTGGTCCGGCTCTACAACGCAATCTATTCGAATCAGGACTGGCAGCCGCCCGGCGCCGGCATCCTGCCGCCGCTGGTGAAACCCAAGGGCATCGACGACGTGCCGATCGTGACGGCGACGCTCTGGACTCAGGATCCGCAGCGCGGCACCTACGATTTGCTCAAGGTCGCCCATGCGCTCGAGGCCGAGATCAAGCGCGTCGCCGGTACGCGCGACGTGTACACGATCGGCGGGGCGCAGAATATCGTGCACGTCGAACTCGATCCGCAGCGCGTCGCCGGGTTCGGCATGACGCTCGAGGATCTGCGCGTCGCCCTGACCGCGAGCAACAGCGTGACGCAGGCGGGGAATCTCGTGTCGGACGACGTCGAGATCCCGGTCCAGGCAGGCACCTTCCTGACCAGCGCGGAAGACGTTGCAGGCCTGGTCGTCGGCATGTTCGACGGTCATCCCGTCTACCTTGCCGATATCGCCGACGTGCGCGACGGGCCGGACACGCCCGAACAGTACAGCTGGTTCGCGAGCGGCCCGGCGGGCGACACGATCGGACTCGATCCGGTCACGCACGCGCCGGCCGTCACGATGGCGATCGCGAAGAAACCCGGGCAGAACGCGACGCGGATCGCGGATGCCGTCATCGAGCGATTCAAACAACTGGAAGCGACGATCATCCCCGAAGGCGTCCACGTTACAGTCACGCGGAATTACGGGAAGACCGCGAACGACAAGGCGACCAAGCTCATCCAGAAACTGGCCTTCGCGACACTCTCGGTCATCGTCCTGTCCTGGTTGGCGCTGAGCTGGCGCGAAGCCGTCATCGTCGGCACTGCCGTGATCGTCACCCTGTTCGGCACGCTCTTCGCATCCTGGGCCTGGGGTTTCACCATCAACCGCGTATCGCTGTTCGCGCTGATCTTCGCCATCGGCATCCTCGTCGATGACGCGATCGTCGTCGTCGAGAACATCCACCGGCATCGCAGCCTGCGCGACGCGCCGATCGGCGAGGTCATCCCGCCGGCCGTGGACGAGGTCGGCGGACCGACGATACTCGCAACGTTCACCGTGATCGCGGCGCTGCTGCCGATGGCTTTCGTGACCGGGTTGATGGGACCGTACATGAGCCCGATACCGATCAACGCGAGCACGGGTATGCTGATCTCGCTCGCAGTCGCATTGGTGCTGACGCCGTGGCTGAGCAACCGCTTGCTGGCGAATGCGCCGGTACACCACGTGTCGGGGGCGGCCGACCCTCGCGTGCTCGGCTTCTTCGACCGCGTCATGCGGCCGTTCCTCGGCGGCGACAGCGGGCGTCGCTCGCGGACCTGGCTGTATGGAAGCCTGGTTGCCGTCATCGTGCTGGCGATGGTGCTGGTCGTCGCGAAGCTCGTCGTCATGAAGATGCTGCCGTTCGACAACAAGTCCGAATTCCAGGTCATCGTCGATATGCCGGAAGGGACGACGGTCGAGGCCACCGCCGGCGTGCTCGACGACCTCGCCCGGGGAATCGAGACCGTTCCCGAAGTGACCGACTACGAGGTGTATGCCGGCACGGCTGCGCCGATCAATTTCAACGGTCTCGTGCGCCAGTACTACCTGCGCAGCGGCGGCAACGTCGGCGACATCCAGGTCAATCTCGTCGACAAACATCACCGCGACCGGTCGAGCCACGAGATCGCGCGCAGCGTCCGTGACGAGCTGGCCGGCATCGCCAGAAACAGCGGCGCTTCGGTCAAGGTCGTCGAGGTGCCGCCCGGCCCGCCCGTGATCTCGCCGATCGTCGCCGAAATCTACGGGCCGGATTACGAAGAACAGAAGCGTCTCGGCCGCAAGCTGGCGCAGCTCTATCGCGACACGCCCGATATCGTCGACATCGACAGCACGGTCGAGGCGGACGCGAAACGCTACGTCATCGCCGTCGACCGCCAGCGCGCGGCGCTGCTCGGCGTGCCGCAACAACGGGTGACGGCCATCCTGAAGATGGCGCTGGACGGCGAGGACGTGACCTACGTCCACCAGGCGCGCGAACGCTACCCGATCCCGGTCCGCGTGGAAGTCCCGGTCGCATCGAAGGCCGATCTCGAGTCCCTGCTGGCACTCGAAGTCCGCAGCCAGACCGGCCGCCGCGTGCCGATCGCCGAAATCGCGCACGTCGTGGAGACGAGCTGGGACGACGCGGTCTACCACAAGGACCTGTTGCCGGTGGTCATGGTGATGGGCGACATGGCCGGTGAACTCGACAGTCCGCTGTACGGCATGTTCGATCTCGTCGGCCGGATCGACGAAATCGCCAACGCGACCAATACCGGCTATTCCATCGAGCAGCGCTACATCAGCCAGCCGGACAACACCTATTATTTCTCGCTCAAATGGGACGGCGAGTGGCAGATCACTTACGAGACGTTCCGCGACATGGGGCTGGCCTATTCCGTGGGATTGATCCTGATCTACCTGCTGGTGGTCGCGCAGTTCCGGTCCTACCTGCTGCCGCTGATCATCATGGCGCCCATCCCGCTGACGATCATCGGCGTGATGCCGGGGCATGCGCTCCTGGGCGCGAACTTCACCGCTACCTCGATGATCGGCATGATCGCCCTCGCGGGCATCATCGTGCGTAATTCCATCCTGCTCGTCGACTTCATCATGGAACAGCAGCGCGAGGGCAAGGGGCTGGAAGAAGCCGTCATCTGCGCGGCGGCCGTGCGTGCGAAACCGATCGTGCTGACGGCGCTGGCCGCGATGATGGGCGCGTTCTTCATCCTCGACGACCCGATCTTCAACGGCCTCGCGATCTCGCTGATCTTCGGCATCCTGATCTCGACAATGCTGACGCTGGTCGTGATCCCGCTGTTGTATTACAGCTTCCGGAACAGAATGGGCCGCCCGTAGGCGGCCCCGTTCCGACCGTGTGTTGCGGCGTCAGGCCGACGCATAGATGGATTTGACGACGTCCCTGGCATCGTAGAAGTCACCGTCATCGGGCGGGGTCCCCTTACCCATGAGGATCTCGATCGACTGGCTGTGCCGCGTCTCCGGCCGACTGGCGTCGAACTCCATGTGCGTGAAGCTTGCCGGCCGTACCCTCCGGGTGCATGTCAGCAGACCGCAACTGTCTTGCACATCGTAGGCGCGCTCGTAACCGATTTCGGATTGCGGTT
>JBAUVS010000374.1:0-1971 GCA_049583345.1 Woeseiaceae bacterium | reverse complement strand
GTACCTCGGCAAGCCCCGCCGGCCGGTGACGCGAGCGGCGCCGAGGATAGCGGAGAGTCCGAGTGAAGCATCGATTCGCCATCGCGGCGCTGGTCATTGCGGCAGTTGCGCTTTCGGCGTGCGCGTCCAAGGACGAGAAAAAACTCGAGCCGATGGAACTGACCAAGATCAAGCAGACGGTCAAGATCAAGCGGCTCTGGAGTGTCAATGTCGGTGGCGATGCCGAATACCTCCGCGTCGCACTGCAACCGGCCGGAGACGGCAACAGGATCTACGCGGCGAGCCGCGACGGCAACGTGATGGCCCTGGACCCCGTCACCGGCAAGCGAGCCTGGCGCACGGAACTCGATACCGAATTGTCGTCGGGACCGGGCGTCGGCGCCAACCTGGTCGTCGTCACCTCGGCCGACGGTATTGCGATCGCGCTCGACTCGACCACCGGCGCCGAACGCTGGCGCGCGAATCTCGGCGGCGAATCGCTCGCCAGGCCCGCGGTCCATTCCGACGTCGTTATCGTGCAGACGATCGACGATCGCCTGCAGGCACTGGCGATCGTCGATGGCAGCGAGCGCTGGTCGATCGAGCAGTCTGCGCCGCGCCTGACGATGCGCGGTTCGGCCTCGCCTTTGATCGTCGGTGACAGCGTGATCGCGGGTTTCGACAACGGTCGACTGGTCGCCGTCAATATCGGTACCGGCGACGTCGAGTGGGACACCGTACTGTCGCCTCCCGGCGGGCGTTCCGACCTCGACCGACTCGCGGACGTCGACGGCAAAATCAGCGGCGTGGGGCAGGATGTCTACGCCGCCGGCTATCACGGCAAGCTGGCGGCAGTCGCGGCGGAGTCCGGCCAGATCCTCTGGTCGCACGACATCTCGACGTACGAGGGCGTATCGGCCGACTGGAATAACCTCTATACGGTCAACGACAACGGCGAAGTGATTGCGTTGACGCGTCAGACGGGAGACGAAAGCTGGCGCCAGGGTTCCCTGCTCAGGCGTGAACCGACGGTGCCGGTCTCCTTCGGCACGACGGTCGTCGTCGGCGACCTCGAGGGATATCTGCACTTCTTCAGCAATTTCGACGGGCATCCGGTAGCGCGCGTGCACATGGGCGGTGAGGCGATTTCGGCGGATCCGATCGTCGTCGCCAATCGCCTGTACGTGCAGAGCGACAAGGGAACGGTCGCGGCCTATGTCGTGGAAGAGCCGAAGCGCAAGGAGCGCAAGGCGCCCGATAAGGCAGACAAGGGCGCCTGAGAACCGGCGCAAGGAAGTGGAGGATGCTGCCCGTAATCGCCCTGGTCGGCCGGCCGAACGTCGGCAAGTCGACACTGTTCAACCGGCTCACGCGATCGCGTGACGCGCTCGTCGCCGACTATCCGGGCCTGACGCGGGATCGGCGCTACGGTTTCGGCAGGCTCGGTCCGGTGCCCTTTCTCGCCATCGATACGGGCGGCCTCGCCGGCGGCGAGGCCGGCGTCGACGAGCGTACGGCGCAACAGACCATCCGCGCACTGGGTGAGGCCGATGCGGCGATCGTCATGGTCGATGCGCGCGAAGGTCTGACCGCCGCCGACCAGCACGTCGCGGAACTCGCGCGTAAGAACGCGCGCCGGACGTTCCTCGTCGTCAACAAGGCCGAGGGGCTCGATCCGGCGATCGCGGCCGGAGAGTTCCATGCGCTCGGGCTCGGCGATCCGCTGCCGATCTCCGCGGCGCACGGCGACTACGTGCACGCCTTGATGGAAACGGTGCTCGAGGACTTCGAGCCGCGCGAGCCCGACGACGCGATGCCGCCGTACGACGACGACGAGCACGCCCTGCGCATCGCGGTCGTTGGCCGGCCGAACGTGGGCAAATCGACGCTCATCAACCGCATCATCGGCGAGGATCGCCTCGTGGTCTTCGACCAGCCCGGCACGACGCGCGACAGCGTATCGGTCCCGTTCGAGAAGAACGACCGCAAGTA
>JBAUVS010000373.1:0-4551 GCA_049583345.1 Woeseiaceae bacterium | reverse complement strand
TTCCTGGGCTACGGCTATTACGCGGAGATCCCGGCCGTCATCTTCAACGTGCAGCGCACGGGCCCGTCGACGGGGATGCCGACGAGGACGCAGCAGGCCGACATCCTGACCTGCGCGTACGCGTCCCATGGCGACACCCGGCACGTGTTGCTGTTTCCGGCGGACCCGGCCGAGTGTTTCACGATGGCGATCGACGCCTTCGATCTCGCGGAGCGCCTGCAGACGCCGGTGATGGTGCTGTCGGATCTCGACATCGGCATGAACGACTGGATGGTCCCGGAGTTCGACTTCGACGAGAAGCGCATCCCCGATCGCGGCAAGGTACTGACGGCGGAAGATCTCGACAAGATGGACAAGTTCTACCGTTACCTGGACGTGGACGGCGACGGCATTACCTACCGGACGCTGCCCGGCACGCATCCCAAAGGCTCCTTCTTCACGCGTGGCTCCGGCCACACGAAGTACGGCAGCTACACGGAAGATGCCGACGAGTACCAGGACGTCATGGACCGCCTGCTGCTCAAGTGGGAGACCGCGAGGACGCTCGTTCCGGCTGCGGAGATCGAATACTCGAAGTTCAACCGGGCCGCGATCCTCAGCGTCGGCAGCAGCCATGCCGCTTGCGAGGAAGCACTCGACAGGCTCTCGAAGCAAAAGGTCTCGCTGAACTACTGCAGAGTCAGGGCGTTTCCGTTCAGTGACTCGATCAAGGAGTTCATCGACAAGCACGACGTCGTCTACGTCGTCGAGCAGAATCGCGACGCACAGCTGCGGACCCTGCTGATCCTCGACAGCCAGGTCGATCCGGCCAAGCTGGTGCCGGTGCTGCACTACAACGGCATACCGCTCAATCCGGGTTTCGTCGTGGACAGGGTGCTCGAGGAAATTGCCAAGGGACGTGCCGCGTGAGCGGCGGGGACCAGCCAGGATGAGCTACATAGCCAAACCGAAAGTTGCACACCCCAACCTGCCCCGAAACGCTCTCGGCCTGACGGCGCGGGACTACGAGGGCACCGTGTCGACGCTGTGCGCGGGCTGCGGGCACGATTCGGTGACGGCCGCGATCATCCAGGCCGTGTTCGAGCTGAACATCGAGCCGCACCGGCTGGCGAAGATGAGCGGCATCGGCTGTTCGTCGAAGACGCCGGCCTATTTCGTGCGCCAGTCACACGGCTTCAACTCGGTGCACGGGCGCATGCCGTCGGTCACGACCGGCGCCAATGCGGCCAACCGCAGCCTCACCTACATCGGCGTATCCGGCGACGGCGACTCGCTGTCGATCGGCGTCGGCCAGTTCGTGCACGCGATCCGGCGCAACCTGAACATGTGCTACATCATCGAGAACAACGGCGTCTATGGCCTGACCAAGGGCCAGTTCTCGGCGTCCGCCGACATCGGCAGCAGACCCAAGAAGGGCCTGCCCAACATGCAGGAACCGATCGACGTCGCCAGCATGGCCATCAGCCTGGGCGCGACCTACATCGCGAGGAGCTTCTCCGGCGACAAGGAGCAGCTCGTCCCGTTGATCAAGGGGGCCCTGGTGCACCCGGGTTTCGCGGTACTCGACGTCATCAGCCCCTGCGTCACCTTCAACGATCACGAGGGCTCGACCAAGAGCTATGCGCATACGCGCCAGTTCTACCATCACGTGGTCGACGCCGACTTCGTCCCTCCCGCCGAAGAGATCAAGGCCGCCTACGAGGAAGGGTCGGCGATGCCGATCGCGCTGCACGACGGCAGCAAAATCCTGCTGCGCAAGGTGGAGAAGAAGTACGACCCGACCAGCCGCGCCATCGCCTTCAACTACCTCCGCGAGCGGTTCAATGCCGGCGAGATCACGACCGGACTCCTGTACGTCGACGAGGCGCGCAAGGAGATGCATGAGCTGATGGGCAATACGGACACGCCGCTGTCGCAATTGCCGCTCGAGAGCCTGCATCCGGGCAGGGAAGAACTGCACAAGATCCTCAAGCGCTACCGCTAGCCGCATTCCCGTCGAAGTTTTTTTCGATCCGCTGCAACTTTTGCGGCTCTTGCCGCGTATTGGCAGGTGTATCCACATTCAAGAATGGAGACCCTGCCATGTCCAAGCGAATCCTCACCCTTCTCCTGACCGCCGCGGCGGCGCTGGTTGCGCATCCGAGCCTCGCCGGCGATTGGGGCCGACACACCGGCCGTTTCGATTTCGGCGGCGTCGTTTACGTCATGACCAACGATTCGGATGCGAACCAGCTCCGGGTCTACCTGCGCAATCCCGCCGGCAAGCTGCGGCCCGTGAATTACGCAACGGTGTCCACCGGCGGCCAGGGCGGCGCCGACAACGCGGCGATCGACCCGCTCGGCTCGCAGGGCGCGCTGGTGTACGACGGGCGGCACGGGCTGTTGTTCGCGGTCAATGCCGGCAGCGACAGCGTCGCGGCCCTCGACACGAGCGGCCGCAGCTTGCGCCCGCGCCTTACGGACGTCGAACCGTCGGGCGGCTACATCCCGGTGAGCGTCGCCGTCAGCGAGGACCGCTTGTACGTCCTCAACGCCGGTGACTCGGGCTCGGTGGCGACTTTCGCCATCGGCCATCACGGCGACCTCACGCCGCTTGGCACGCTGGACCTGGGTCTCGACCCCGCCGCGACCTCGATACCGTTCGGCCAGGTGCCGGCCCCGAACCAGGTTGGTGTCGACGCGCTGGCGCGTCACCTCATCGTCGCGCATGCCGGCGGCAAGGAGCTGTTGACCGCCGAGCTCGACGACGACGGCGTGCCTGGCGGCACGATCACGTCGACGACCACGCCCGGCGACGGCCCGTTCGCGTTCGATCTGACGCGCTACGGCACGACGCTGGTCGCGGAAGCCGCCTCCGGCTCGGTGTCCGCCTTCGATCCGCCGTCCGGGACCGACGCGCTGACGGTGACCGCCGCGGCCGTGCCGACCGGGCAAATGGCGACCTGCTGGATCGTCGTGCACGACGACGGTTACGCCTACGTCAGCAACACGGGCTCGAACACGATCGGCCTGTATGCCTGGACGCGCACCGGTCAGCTCACGCTGGTCAATGCGGCGGCCGCGAGCGCGACGGGTGCCCCGATCGATCTGGCGCTGGCCAACGGCGGCGGCTTCCTGTATTCACTGGATGCAGAGTCCGGCAGCATCTCCGGCTTCCGCATCCTGCCGGGCACGGGCGCGCTGCAACACGTGGAAACGCAGGGCGGACTGCCTGCCGCCGCGGGGCTGCAGGGTATCGCCGCGCGGGATTTCTAGCGGCGGGACGGCCCGGACTTCGGGAGGCGACGGAGACCGAGTGATCGACAGCGACGGAGACGAACGGCGTTGGTCGCAGTACATGGCAGCCGCTCATCGGGGCGATTCGCGCCTCTACGAGCGGCTGCTCTGCGAGCTCGGCGACGTGATCGAGGCCTATGTCCGCAGCCGCTTCGGCGCACTCGCATTCACGGAGGATTGCGTGCAGGAATGTCTGATCGCGATACACCGGGCGCGCCACACGTACGACCCGGCGCGCCCGTTCCGGCCCTGGTTGTTCGCCGTCGTGCGTAACAAGACGGTGGACTTGCTGCGCCGGTCCTATGCCGGCGAGCGGGTCCCGCAAGCGCGGTCGATGACCACCGGCACGGCGCCCGACCCGCGCGCCGAGATCGAAGCCGGCGAAGTCCTCGCAGAGCTGAAGCCCGAATTCCGCAATGCGCTGATGCTGACGAAGATCATCGGCTATTCGATCGTTGAGGCGGCCGAGCGCAGCGGCATTTCCGAGACGGCGATGAAATCGCGCGTCCGGCGCGCGATCCGCGCCGCCGAGTCCCTGCTGCGGGAAGACGGAGGTAACGGGTAACCGTGAAACGCCAGGATCTGATCGACGATCTCGCGAACGACCTGCGCCCGGTCCGGCGCCCCGGCAAGGTCGGCCGCGCCGCATTGCTGTGCCTGCTCGTGGCGACGCTGTGGAGCGTCGTGATCGTGCTGGCAACCGGACCGTTGCGCCCCGGCGCGCTGCGGGACCTGGCCGCGCACCCGCTGTTCATCGCGGAGACGGTGCTTGCCGCGCTGGCGATCGTGGCTCTCGGCGTGGCCGTCATGCGCTCCGCGATCCCCGGCGAGCCGCGCATGTCGTTGCGCTTGTTGTGGCTGTTGCCCGTCGCCGCCTGGGTTGCCGTCTACGTCGCCGAACTCGCCAATTCGCCGGCCTGGGTCTCGAATCTCGGCGGGCGCTACGAGTGCCACTGGCAGGTCGCGCTGTTCAGCCTGCCGGCTTTCGCGCTGTTCCTGTGGAGCGCGCGCCGGCTGTTCCCGCTCAGGCCGCGATCGACCGGTTTTCTCGCCGGCGCAGCGGCCGCCGCCATCCCTGCCGCGCTCATGCAATTCGCATGCATGTACGTGCCCGAGCACATACTCGTGCACCACATCGCGCCGGTCGGTCTCGTCGCCGTGCTGGGCGCCCTGATCGGTCCGTACGTGCTCCGACCGCCGGCGGAAGCCCGGCGCCCGCGCGAGACGGCGGTGCACTGACGGCCGCGAAAGCGCTGGTCGCTAATCTTCGCGAAA
>JBAUVS010000372.1:0-3804 GCA_049583345.1 Woeseiaceae bacterium | reverse complement strand
GGAACAACCCGGCGCCCAGATGGTGGCTGTACCTGTACTTCATCACGATCCTGTTCGCGATCGGCTACCTGGTCGCCTATCCGGGCATCGGCACCTACAAGGGCCTGCTCGGCTGGACCGAGAAGGGCCAGTACGAGGACGAGGTCGCGGCCGCCGAGAAAAAGTACGAGCCGCTCTACGAGCGCTATGCGCAGATGGACTTCGAGAAACTGGCGGCAGACCCGGACGCACACAAGCTCGGCGCGAGCCTGTTCGCGAGTTACTGTACGACTTGCCACGGCTCGGACGCGCGCGGTGCGCCCGGCTTCCCGAACCTGACCGACGATAACTGGCTGTGGGGCAATTCGGAAGCCGCGTTGACCACGACGATCGGCAAGGGTCGCAACGCGGTCATGCCGAACCTGTCGCCGGCGCTCGGCGGCGACACCGGCATCGACGACATGGTGCACTACGTGCGCAGCCTGAGCGGACTGGAGGAGGCCGGTCCCGCGGCGATGCGCGCGAAGCCGAAATTCCTGGCCATGTGCAGCGCCTGTCACATGCCGGACGGCACCGGTAACCAGGCCGTCGGCGCGCCCAACCTGACCGACGACGTCTGGGAATACGGGTCGTCGCCGGAGACCATCCGCGAGACCATCACGCAGGGCCGCAACGGCCAGATGCCCGCGCACGGGGAAATGCTCGGCGAGAATCGCACCAAGATCCTCGCGGCATACATCTACAGCCTGTCGCATGGGCATTGACGATCGCCGTGATCCGGGAAGAGTATCGCGGGGCACGCAAGTGGAGCCGTAACCGGCAGGCCGTCGCGACCGTCGTCTGGATCTCGTTCCTGTCCGCGGCGATCGCGACGATGCTGTTCTTCGCACTCTTCGACCCCGTCGAACTCATGGACAACTTCGATATCGGCATTTCCCGCCAGGGCGGCTACGCGCTCGGCTTCTTCTTCTTCTGGGTCCTGTCCGCGCTGTCGTCGGGGGTGACGGCCTGGCTCGTACGCACGGCGCCGAAACGCAAGCAGAGGGATTGATGGCAGCCCCGCCGGACAAGCGCGGCACGGAGGCTGCGCCGATGTACGAGAGCGCCGAGAAGATCTATCCGCGCGAGATCGGCGGCCGCTTCGCGAACCTGTCCAGGCTCGCCACGATCGTTTTGCTCGGACTCTACTACGTCGTCCCCTGGCTCGGCTGGGACGGTCGCCAGGCGGTGCTGTTCGACCTGCCGGCGCGCAAGTTCTACCTGCTCGGCCTGGTCCTGTGGCCGCAGGACTTCCCCTATCTCGCGATGCTGCTGATCATGGCGGCGCTGTCGCTGTTCTTCTTCACGGCGCTGGGCGGGCGGCTCTGGTGCGGCTTCGCCTGCCCGCAGACGGTGTGGACCGAAGCGTTCATCTGGATGGAACAGTGGACCGAGGGCACGCGTTCGCAGCGCATGAAGCTCGACAAGGCGCCGTGGAGCTTCGACAAGCTGCGCCGCAAGGCGTCGAAGCAGTTCCTGTGGGTCACGTTCTCGCTGTGGACTGGGTTCACCTTCGTCGGCTACTTCACGCCGATCCGCCAGTTCGGCCTCGACATCGTGGCGGCCGACGTCGGCGGCTGGACCCTGTTCTGGTCCCTGTTCTACAGCTTCGCGACCTACGGTAACGCCGGCTACATGCGGGAACAGGTCTGCAAGTACATGTGTCCCTATGCGCGCTTCCAGAGCGCGATGTTCGACAAGGACACGCTGATCATCTCCTACGACGAAAAGCGCGGTGAGCCCCGCGGCGGACGCAAGCGCTCGGCGGACCCGAAGGCGCTCGGGCTGGGCGACTGCATCGACTGCACGCTCTGCGTGCAGGTGTGCCCGACCGGTATCGACATCCGCAAGGGGCTGCAATACGAATGCATCGCCTGTGCCGCCTGCATCGACGCCTGCGACTCGGTGATGGACAAGATGAACTATCCGCGCGGCCTGATCCGCTACACGACCGAGCACGCGATGAGCGGCGATTCCACGCGCGTGCTGCGGCCGCGCATCTTCGTCTATGCCGCGCTGCTGACGGTCCTGGCCGGCGCGCTGATCATGTCGAGGGCGATGCGAACGCCGATGATCCTCGACGTGATCCGCGATCGCAACGCGCTGTACCGGGAACTGCCCGGCGGCCTGATCGAGAATGCCTACACGCTGAAGATCATCAACCAGTCGGACCATGCCCGCGACTTCACGTTGTCGGTCGCCGGCATTCCCGGCATCATGCTGGACGGCGTCGACGGCAATGTCACGGTCGCCGGCGGCGGCGTGCGCGCACTGCCGGTGCGGGCCCGCGCGCAACGCGACACCGTACAAGGCGTCGCGCCGATCACCTTCACGGCCGTGGCAACCGATAACGAGCGCGTCGCGAGAACCGAGGACAGCCGCTTCGTGGCACCGGAACAAAGATGAACGAGCCGACTGTAAAGCCCTGGTACCGCTACTTCTGGCCCTGGTTCGTCATCGCCCTGCTCGCCTGGGGCGTCGGCTCGAGCGTGTATACGGTCATCCTCGCGGAGCGCAGCGCCGAGCCCGTGCTGACGAAGCAGCCCGGAGATCGATGACGGACTCTGTCTGTTTCCACTGCGGTTTGCCGATCGATCCGCGGCACAGATACGAAATCGAAATCGACGGGCAGCCGCAGGCCGTCTGCTGCCCCGGCTGCAAGGCCGTCGCCGAATTGATCCGCGATTCGGGGATGTCGAACTATTACGCGATGCGCGAGGCACCGGAGCCCGGCACCGGGCGGCCCGCCGACGACGCCGCCGACTGGCGCGCGTTCGACCGCGACGACATGCTCGAGGCCTTCGGTGCGATCGACGGCGACGACGCGGAGGCGTCGATCTACGTCGGCGGCATGTACTGCGCGGCCTGCAGCTGGCTGATCGAGTCGACGCTCTCGAAACAGGCGGGCGTCGAGTCGGCCGACGTCGACCCGCTGACGCATCGCGTTCGCGTGCGCTGGCGGCGGGCGGCCACCGGCCTCGGCAGGATCCTGTCCACGCTCAGCGGACTCGGCTACGAACCGCAGCCGCTCGCACCGCAAGCGGGGACGAGACCCGAGGTCGCCGAACAACGCAAGGCGTTGAAGCGCCTGCTCGTCGCATCGCTCGGCATGATGCAGGCGATCATGTTTGCCGTGGGCCTGTATGCCGGCGACTTCGAGGGCATGGCGCCGGACATGCAGCTGTTCCTGCGGCTCGTCAGCTTCGTCGTGACGACGCCCGTCGTATTCTATTCGGCACGACCCTTCTTCGCGGCCGCCTGGCGCGGCCTGCGGCGCCGCCGCCCCGGCATGGACCTGCCGGTGGCGATCGCCGTCGGCTCGGCCTACGTCGCGTCGACCTACTCGATGCTGACGGGCGGCGCGGCGGTCTGGTTCGATTCGGTGACGATGTTCGTGTTCTTCCTGACGCTCGGGCGCTTCCTCGAGATGCGCGCGCGGCATCGCTCCATCGACAAGAGCGCGGCGCTCGCCGGCGTGTTGCCGAACACGGTCACCCGCATCGACGACGGCGCCGAGGCCGTCATTCCCGCGAGCCGGCTGGTACCGGGCGATCGCGTGCGCGTCCGTCCCGGCGAAGCGATCCCCGCCGACGGCACGCTGCTCGCAGGCCGGACCTCCGTCGACGAGGCGCTGCTGACCGGTGAATCACGGCCGCAGCCGCGCAGCGCGGGCGACGCACTCGTCGCCGGCAGCGTCAATCTCGACGGCGTCATCGAGATGCGGGTCGACCGCACCGGGCCGGACACGGCGCTCGGTACGATACGCCGGCTCGCCGAACGCGCACG
>JBAUVS010000371.1:0-2939 GCA_049583345.1 Woeseiaceae bacterium | reverse complement strand
CCTGCAGATTCCGTCGTTGTCCGGTAGTACCTGTAGGAGCGGTTCCGGCCGCGATCAGCCGTGGGCGTGTCCGGCGCAGCGCTCGCAGTTGACCCAGCCGGAATGGCCGTCGACGTAGTGTTCCTTTTTCCAGATCGGCAGGCGGACCTTGAGCTGGTCGATGATGTAGCGGCAGGCGAGAAACGCCTCGTCACGATGCGGCGCCGACACGCCGACCCACACGGCGCAATCGCCGATCTCGAGCAGGCCCGTGCGGTGCACGCAATGCGCATGCCGCAGCGAAAAGCGTTGCCGGGCTTCGTCGAGGATGGTCTCGCCCTCGCGGATCGCCAGCGGCTCGTAGGCTTCGTATTCGAGGCGCAGCACGGCATGGCCTTCGTTCACGTTTCGAACCCAGCCCTCGAAGCCGCAGTAGGCCCCCGCACCGGCATCGATCAGCGAATCCCTGAGTTCGTCAGGGCGGATGGTGTCCGTCGTCACGGTGATCACGTCAGCCTCCCGCGACCGGCGGGAACAACAGGACGGTATCGCCGTCGGCGACCGGCGAATCCCAGTCCGCCATCTCGTCGTTGATCGCGACCTTGCAGTGCCCGGCCGGTTCGGCGGACCCGTGCCGGTCGCGGGTGGCGCCGAACACGTCGGCGGCCGTCTCCGCGTCCAGCGCCAGCGTCTCGGCATCGATGCCGGCATGCTCGCGGAACATCGCGAAGTAGCGGACAGTGATCGTTTTCATGGCGTCGCTTCGAGGATACTGGACGCAAGGTCCTCGGGTGTATTGACGTTGTCCAGGGCGGCGGGATCCGGCTGCTCGAGCAGTTCGGTGTCCGAGCGGATCAGCATCTTGCGCGGACAGACGATCCCCTGGTCCACGAAACCGCGGATGATCCCGTCCGAGCCGGCGCGGTACAGCGCGCACAACGGTTCGGGCAGACCGTCGTGACTGCTGACGAACGCGGTGAACGGGCGCCGCTCGGAACGCCGTTCGACGAGCACCGCGAGCGTGCGCGCATCGACGTTGGGCAGGTCGCAGGCCACGACCAGCCAGTCGACATCCGGATGCTCGTCCATCGCGGACAGGATTCCCGCCACGGGTCCCATCCCCTCGTAGCGGTCGATGATCTGCGGGAAGCGGCTGCGCTCCGGCTCGGCCTTCTGATCCGCGCGCGTCGAGACGAAGACCGCTTCGCTCACCTCACCGAGCAGCGCGGCCATGCGCGCGATCTGGGACAGGCCGCCGTGCCGGAGCAGCGCCTTGTCCCGGCCCATGCGGCGGCTCTCGCCACCGGCGAGCACCAGGCCGTAGAGCGGTCGGTCACTCACGCCGGAAATCCTCCTTGCCGCCGGTCTTCGACATCAGGCGCGTCTCGCCGATGACGATGTCGTGCGACAGCGCCTTGCACATGTCGTACACGGTCAGGGCGGCCACGGTGGCGCCGGTGAGCGCCTCCATCTCGACGCCGGTCCTGCCGTGGACCTTGCAACGACAGTCGATGACGACGCGCGCGCCGGTGACGCCGATCGCGATCCGGCAGTCTTCGAGGCCCAGCGGATGGCAGAACGGGATGAGTTCGTGCGTGCGCTTGGCGGCCATGACCCCGGCGATGATCGCCGTCGCGAACACGGGCCCCTTCGCCGTGCGGATCTCGTCGCCATCGAGTGCCGAGGCGACTGCCGCCGGGAGGTCGATGGTCGTACGCGCGTGTGCCTCACGCTGCGTCGCCGCCTTCGCGCTGACATCGACCATCGAGGGCCGGCCGTGTTCGTCGATGTGGCTCAGCTTGCCCATCGCCGATTAACCGCCGATCCTGTACATCTCGACCTTCGACAGCACGTGGTGCTCCGCGACGTCCGGGCGGCGCAATTCGCTGTAACGGTCGGCGCGCTGCAGCCAGGTTCGATTGAGGATATCCCCCAGTTCGTCGTCGTCGGCGCCGTTGCGGATCGGTTCGCGCAAATCCGTACCCTTGGTCGCGAACAGGCAGGTGTACAGCATGCCGTCCGACGACAGGCGGGCACGCGTGCAGCTGCCGCAGAACGGCTCCGTCACCGACGAGATGAAGCCGATCTCGCCCTGGCCGTCGACATACTCGTAGCGCCTGGCAACTTCTCCCGGGTAGTTGCGGCCGATCGGCCGCAGCGGCCAGGCCTGTTGCACGCGTCGCAGCAGCTCCCGCGACGGCACCACCTGCTCCATGCGCCAGCCGTTGCGGTTGCCGACGTCCATGTACTCGATCAGGCGGACGATGTGGCCGCTGCCGCGGAAATGCTCGAGCAGGTCGAGGACCGTGTGATCGTTGACGCCGCGCTCGACGACGACGTTGATCTTGAGCGGGGCGAGGCCGGCCTTCCCGGCCGCCTCGATGCCTGCCAGGACCTTGTCGAGATCGCCGCGGCCGCCGCTCATCGTGCGAAACACCGCCGGGTCGAGGCTGTCCAGGCTGACGGTGACGCGGTGCAGGCCGGCGCCGGCCAGGGCCGCGGCCACCGGTGCGAGGAGGATGCCGTTGGTCGTCAGGGCGAGATCCTCGACGCCGGGCAACGCCGCCAGCGCCTCGATGAGCGACGGCAACTGCTTGTCGAGCAGCGGCTCCCCGCCCGTCACCCGCAGCTTGGTCACGCCCAGCCCGGTCGCAACGCGTGCGATCTGGAGGATCTCGCCGTGCGTCAGCCGCTCGGCTTTCGGCAGGAACCGGTAGTCGGAGTGAAACTCCGATTCCGGCATGCAATACGGGCAGCGCAGATTGCAGCGATCCAGCAGGGAGATGCGCAGGTCGTGCAGCGGCCGGCCGAGCGCATCCAGTGTCACGCGCCTTTCCGGCTGCGCGATTTCAAACGATTCAAGTTCCGAACTCATGTCGATATTGTGCCCGATCTGGCCCCGCCGTTCTTTATTTTGACAATGGATTACTGCATTCTTCTCCCCCTTTTCAGGGTAAGCG
>JBAUVS010000370.1:0-3984 GCA_049583345.1 Woeseiaceae bacterium | reverse complement strand
CCGCAGACCCGCCACTCGGCTTCGCGCAGCGCGCGCGTGGCAGTCGGGAAGTCGGGCGTGTCGCCGGCTTCGACGGCCGCGAGCCAGGCCCCGCGCGCAGTCAAAAAGTCGGAATAATTGACCTTATAAATCTGCAGGTTAGGAAATCTTCTTAAAGTCTGCTCTAGCCTTGGTTCCGATGCAGGCCGGCGATGCGCATGGCCACTTCCATCGCCTGCTCGTAGTTCAGGCGCGGATCGACGGTCGACTTGTAGGCGCGTGCCAGATCGCGATCCGTCAGGCCGCGGGCGCCGCCGGTGCATTCGGTGACGTTCTCGCCGGTCAGCTCCAGGTGCACGCCGCCGAGGCGGCTGCCCATGCTGGCGTGGACGCGGAACGCGGACTCGAGTTCGGCGACGATGTTGTCGAAGCGGCGCGTCTTGGTGCCGTCGGCGGTCGACTCGGTATTGCCGTGCATCGGGTCGCAGACCCACAGCACGGGCGATCCCGTCTCGCCGGCCGCCTTGATCAGTTCGGGCAGGCAGTCCTCGATCGCCTTGGCCCCGAAGCGATGGATCAGCGTCAGCCGGCCCGGCTCGTTGTTCGGATTGAGCACGCCGATCAGCGCCTGCAGCCACTCCCGGTCCATGCCGGGCCCGACCTTGATGCCGATCGGATTGGCGATGCCGCGGAAGTACTCGACGTGTGCGCCGTCGACGGCCGCCGTGCGCATGCCGATCCACGGGAAATGGGTCGTCAGGTTGTACCAGCGCTCGCGGCGCTCCAGGTAGCGCGTCTGAGCCTGTTCGTAGAGCAGGTGCAGGCCCTCGTGCGCCGCGTAGATGTCGGCACGCTGGGTCTTGTGGACCTTCTCGCCCGAGATCGTCTCCAGGAAGTCCAGCGAATTGGAGATCGAGCGCACGATCTCGTGATAGTCCTCCGCCATCGGCGAATGGCCGACCCAGCCGAGGTCCCAGTACTCGGGGTGGTGCAGGTCCGCGAAGCCGCCGTCGATCAGCGATCGGACGAAATTCAGCGTCAGCGCGGCGCGTTCGTAACCCCGCAGGATCAGCTGCGGGTCGGGGATCCGTTCGTCGGCCGTGAAGCCGCTGCGGTTGACCAGGTCGCCGCGGAAACTCGGCAGCGACTGCCCGGCGCGTGTCTCCAGGTCGGCGGATCGCGGCTTGGCATACTGGCCGGCCATGCGGCCGATGCGGATGACCGGCTTCTTGAGGCCGAACAGCATCACCAGGCTCATCTGCAACAGGATCTTGAGCTTGGCGACGATGTTCTCGGACGTACATTCGTCGAAGGTCTCGGCACAATCGCCGCCCTGCAGCACGAACGCCTCGCCGCGCTGGGCTTTGGCGATGAGTTGTTTCAGCGCGTCGACCTCCCAGGAGGTCACGATCGGCGGCAGCCGGCTCAGATCCGCCACCGCGCGGTCGAGCGCCGCCGGGTCGGGGTAGCTGGCCTGCTGGGCGGCCGGCAGGCTCTGCCAGCTCGCCGGATGCCAGTCCGTTCTGGCTCTCGTTCTGCTCACTCGAAAATACCCGTTGCGCTGCGCCGACGCCGCCCAAGTGCGTCGGTTTGGACGGCAGACTATGCCATGTCGTTTTCGAAAACGCCAAAGTTTCTCGTGTAATCAGCGTGTTACCGCCGTGTGGAAAGCCGGTGCCGGGATTGGCACAATGCGCGCCTGACTTTTGCCGCCGGACCGGCGGTTTTTTTGTTGTTCGGGGGATAACGTATGCACGACGTGCTGGTGCTCGGCGCGGGCAAGATCGGCGCACTGATTTCGGGATTGCTGGCAGAGTCCGGCGACTACCGCGTACTCCTGGGTGACTCCAAGCCCGGCGAGGCGGCCCACGTGGCCGGCGCGCATGGCAGCGACAACATCGAAGCCCACGAATTCGATGCGAGCGACGGCGCCGCCCTGACCCGGCACGTGCGCAAGCACAAGCCGGCCGCCATCGTGTCGAGCCTGCCCTACTTCTGCAACGTCACGGTTGCCGAAGTCGCCCGGGCCGAGGGCCTGCACTACTTCGATCTGACTGAGGACGTCGCCGTCACGGCCAAAGTGCGGGAACTCGCCGCCGGTGCCGACAAGGCCTTCGTGCCGCAAAGCGGTCTCGCCCCGGGATTCATCAGCATCGCGGCGAACGAGCTGATCCAGCACTTCGATTCGCTGCGTTCCGTGAAGCTGCGGGTCGGTGCCCTGCCCCAGCATCCGAACAACGTCCTCAAGTACTCGCTGACCTGGTCGACCGACGGCCTGATCAACGAATACGGCAACATGTGCAACAGCATCGTCGGCGGCCAGTCCGTCGACGTGCTGCCGCTCGAGGGCCTCGAGGAGATCGAGATCGACGGCACGCAATACGAGGCGTTCAACACCTCGGGCGGACTGGGCTCTCTCGCCGAGACCTACGGCGACCGCGTCACGGCGATGAACTACAAGACCATCCGCTATCCCGGTCACTGCGACCAGATCCGGTTGCTGATGAACGATCTCGGGCTGAACCACGATCGCGGGACGCTGAAGCGCATACTCGAAGCTTCGGTACCGCAAACGTTGCAGGACGTGGTCGTCATCTACGCCGCGGTGACGGGCTTGCAGGACGGCGAATTCCGTGAGGAGAACTACGTCAACAAGGTGTATCCGCAACTCGTCGGCGGCCGGCTGTGGTCCGCGATCCAGATCACGACGACGGCGGGCGTCTGCAGCGTGCTCGATCTCGTCCTGGCCGACCCCGACGCCTACCGCGGCTTCGTCGTGCAGGAACAATTCAGCCTGACGGACATCCTCGACAACCGTTTCGGCGAGTTTTACGCGCATGGCGGCACCAACATCGAATCCGCCGAACTCGTCGCGCGCGGCGAGACGGGCCACCAACGCAAGAGCTGAGGAGGCGATATGAACAAGATACTGGACAGGCTGGGCCTCGCAGCGGTCAACCCGGGCACCTGGCTCGGCCCCGAGAGCAGTGAGGACGCGAGCGCAGACGTGATCGAGTCCGTGAATCCGGCCACGGGGACGCCGATCGCCGGCGTGCGCTCGACATCGAGCGCCGAATACGACCGCGTCATCGCGGCTGCGCGGGACGCGTTCCGTGACTGGCGCCAGGTGCCGGCGCCGGTGCGCGGTGACGCCGTACGCCACATCGCCGGCGCGCTGCGTGACCACAAGGACGCGTTGGGCAGCCTGGTCACGCTCGAGATGGGCAAGATCAAGGCCGAAGGCGACGGAGAGGTGCAGGAGATGATCGACATCGCCGACTTCGCCGTCGGCCAGTCGCGCATGCTCTACGGTCGCACGATGCAGTCCGAGCGGCCGCGGCACCGGATGTACGAGCAGTGGCACCCGCTCGGCGTCGTGGGCACGATCACCGCCTTCAACTTCCCCGTGGCGGTCTGGTCCTGGAATGCCTGCATCTCGGCCGTGTGCGGCAACGTCAACGTCTGGAAACCGTCGCCGAAGGTGGCGCTGTGCGGCGTCGCCGTGCAGAAGATCGTCAACGAGGCGCTCGCCGACCTCGATCTGCCGCCCGTGTTCTACCTCATCAACGACGGCGGCACGACGCTCGCGCAGCGCTTCGTCGACGATCCGCGCGTCGACCTGGTCTCCTTCACGGGTTCCTGCGCCGTCGGGCGCAAGGTCGGCGAACGCGTCGCGGCACGCATGGGCAGGAGCCTGCTCGAACTCGGCGGCAACAACGCCATCATCGTCGACGAATTCGCCAACCTGGAACTCGCGGTCCCCGCGATCGTGTTCGGGTCGGTGGGCACGGCCGGCCAGCGCTGCACGACCACGCGGCGGATCCTCGTGCACAGCTCTCGCTTCGAGGAACTCAAGGCTGCGCTGGTCAATGCCTACGGGCAGGTCAGGATCGGCGACCCGCTGGAGGCCGGCACGCTGATGGGACCGTTGATCGACGAGGCCGCGGTCGAGCGTTTCCTGGCCGCCTGCGACGCGGTGCGCGCCGCCGGCGGCGCAGTGCTCTG
>JBAUVS010000369.1:0-3277 GCA_049583345.1 Woeseiaceae bacterium | reverse complement strand
GGCCACGACGCCATTCTCCATCTGCTGCCGGACGCCCTTGTCGACGGCCGGGACATATTCCTTGGGTACGACCCCGCCGACGATGCCGTTGACGAACTCGTAGCCCGTGCCGGCCTCCTTCGGTTCGAGCCGGAGATAGACGTGGCCGTATTGTCCGCGGCCGCCGGACTGGCGCACGAAGCGGCCTTCCTGTTCGACCGTCTTGCGGATCGTCTCGCGATAGGCGACCTGCGGCTTGCCGACGTTGGCCTCCACCTTGAACTCGCGCTTCATGCGGTCGACGATGATGTCGAGGTGCAGCTCGCCCATTCCGGAGATGATCGTCTGGCCGGAATCCTCGTCCGTCGTCACGCGGAACGACGGGTCTTCCTTGGCCAGTTTGGAGAGCGCGAGGCCCATCTTCTCCTGGTCGACCTTGGTCTTCGGCTCGACGGCCACGGAGATCACCGGTTCCGGGAACTCCATGCGCTCGAGCATGATGGGATGCTTGATGTCGCACAGCGTATCGCCCGTCGTGACATCCTTGAGTCCGACGGCGGCGGCGATGTCGCCGGCGTAGACTTCCTTGATCTCCTTACGGTCGTTCGAGTGCATCTGCAGGATGCGCCCGATGCGCTCGCGGCGATCCTTTACCGGGTTGAAGATCGTATCGCCGGAGTTCAGTACGCCGGAGTAGACGCGGAAGAACGTCAGGTTGCCGACGAACGGGTCTGTCGCGATCTTGAACGCCAGCGCGGCGAACGGCTCGTCGTCGGACGGATGGCGCTCGCCCTCGGTATCGTCCTCGTTGATGCCCCTGATCGACGGCACGTCCACCGGCGACGGCAGGAAATCGATGACGCCGTCGAGCAGCGCCTGCACGCCCTTGTTCTTGAACGCGGAACCGCACATCGTCACGACAATCTCGTTCCTGAGCGAGCGCAGGCGCAGACCCTTGCGGATGTCCTGAACATCCAGCGTGCCGTGCTCGAGGAACTTCTCGAGCAATTCCTCGTCTCCCTCGGCGGCCGCCTCGATCATCTTGTCGCGCCAGGACTCGGCGTCGGGCCGCAGCGCCTCCGGGATCTCGACCTCGGTATAGGTCATGCCCATGCTGCTCTCGTCCCAGTAGATCGCGCGCATGCCGATGAGGTCGATCACGCCCTCGAACTTCTCCTCGGCGCCGATCGGCAGCTGGATGGGCACGGGATTCGCGCCGAGGCGCTTCTGAACCTGGCGGACGACGCGCAGGAAGTCCGCGCCGGCACGGTCCATCTTGTTGACGAACACCATGCGCGGCACCTTGTACTTGTTCCCCTGCCGCCAGACCGTCTCGGTCTGCGGCTCCACCCCGCCGACCGAACACAGCACGGTGATCGCACCGTCGAGCACGCGCAGGCTGCGCTCGACCTCGATCGTGAAATCCACGTGGCCCGGCGTATCGATGATGTTGATGCGGTGCTGGGCGAACTGTTTGTCCATGCCGGACCAGAAGCAGGTCGTCGCGGCCGAGGTAATCGTTATGCCGCGTTCCTGCTCCTGTTCCATCCAGTCCATGATGGCGGCGCCGTCATGGACCTCGCCGAGCTTGTGAGAGACACCCGTGTAGAACAGGATGCGCTCGGTCGTCGTGGTCTTGCCCGCGTCGATATGCGCCATGATGCCGATGTTCCGGTAGCGCTCGATGGGAGTTGTGCGGGCCACGTCAGGATCCAGTGTCGATGGTAAATCGCGGTAGCCAACGGCTTACCAGCGATAGTGCGAGAAGGCCTTGTTGGCCTCTGCCATACGATGAGTGTCTTCTCTTTTCTTGACTGCCGTGCCGCGGTTCTCGGCCGCATCCATCAGCTCGTGGGCCAGGCGAAATGCCATCGATTTCTCGCTGCGGCCGCGCGCGGCGTCGATCACCCAGCGCATGGCCAGGGTCTGCCGGCGCGCCGGCCGCACTTCGACCGGAACCTGATAAGTCGCGCCGCCGACCCGGCGGGACTTCACTTCGACCATCGGCTTGACGTTCTCGAGCGCCGTCTCCAGCAGCTCGAGCGCCTTGTCGTCGGTCTTCGTCTCTTTCTCGGCGATGCGGTCCAGCGCCCCGTAGATGATGCGCTCCGCGACCGACTTCTTGCCGTCCGCCATGATCATGTTCATGAACTTCGCAAGCAGGTCGCTGCCGTACTTCGGGTCCGGCAGGATCGTCCGCTTCGGTGCCTGTGATCGTCTTGACATGTCTGTCTTATTCCATCGTTTCCAATGTCATTGCGAGGAGGCTGAAAGCCGACCAAGCAATCTCTGGATTGCTTCGCTGCGCTCGCAATGACGGTGCCAACATCATTAGGACTTCGGTCGCTTCGTACCGTACTTGGAGCGGCCCTGCTTGCGGTCCGAGACGCCGGCGCAGTCGAGCGTGCCGCGCACGGTGTGATAGCGCACGCCCGGCAGATCTTTCACGCGGCCGCCGCGGATCAGCACGACCGAGTGCTCCTGCAGGTTGTGGTCCTCGCCGCCGATGTAGCTGGTGACTTCGAATCCATTCGTCAGGCGCACGCGGGCGACCTTGCGCATCGCCGAATTCGGCTTCTTGGGCGTCGTCGTGTAGACACGCGTACAGACCCCGCGCTTCTGCGGGCTGGCTTCGAGTGCCGGCACCGTGCTCTTGGCCGCCTTGGTCGTGCGCGGCTTTCTTACTAACTGATTGACCGTGGCCATTGGCCTCTCTTTATTGTTCCGCGGCTCGCGCCGCTCCTGCATTCAAATCGACAAATCGTCACTTGTGCGGCGCCCTTACGCGCGCGCACCCGACCGCTGTGCCGTTTCGGCCCAGATGTCGGGTATGGCGGCCAACGCCGGGTCAGGGGATTCGAGCCCTGTAACCCGTTGTTTTCGCGGCAAAAGCCGCTCCCACAATCGTTGTCCGCCCTGAAAAATCGGGGCCCGTCAGAACGGGCCCCGGGGTTAAGGCCGGGCATTGTAGAGACGGGCCCTCGCCGCTGTCAAGCTGGCTCCGGGCCCCGATTTCCGGCGTTCTCAGGCCTGCGACGCCGCCTCTTCCGCGTTCTCTGCCGGCTCCTCGGCCGGCGCCTCGGCGGCCGCCTCGGCATCGGCCGCCGCCTTCGCCTCGTCGAGTTCCTGGAGCTGGTCGGCGAAGTCCTGTTCCCGCGTCCGCCGGCGCTCGGCGTGGTGCGCGAAGCCGGTGCCTGCCGGGATCAGGCGGCCCACGATGACGTTCTCCTTGAGTCCGCGGAGATCGTCGCGAAGACCACGGACCGCAGCCTCGGTCAACACGCGCGTGGTCTCCTGG
>JBAUVS010000368.1:0-12491 GCA_049583345.1 Woeseiaceae bacterium | reverse complement strand
GAGGATTTCGCAGGCCTGCGGCGGTTCCACGACGGCGACTCGCCGCGCCACGTCGCGTGGAAGGCCTATGCCCGCAGCGGGCAGCTCCTGTCGAAACGGTTCGCGGGCGCGGATACCAGCAGCCAGTGGTTCGACGTCGATGCCGTGCCGGCGCCCGACCTGGAGGCACGCCTGTCGATACTCACGCGCTGGGTGCTCGACGCCGACCGGAGCCGCGAGGACTACGGTCTCAGGCTCGGCGCCTCGAGGCTCGGCCCCGCCCACGGCGACGCGCACCGGCGGCGCTGTCTCGAGGCGCTGGCACTCTATGGCCTGGATGCCGAGCATGGCTAGACCGCGCGGTACCGACGGTTCCCTGCTGGCGAGCCTGCCCTGGACGCTCGTGGCGCTGGCCGTCGCGCTGGTCCCGCACGTGCCGTACCTGCCGATCTGGATTACCGCTGCGGCGGTCTCCTGTGGTGCCTGGCGTTACCTGATCGAACGGCGGCGCCGCCCGCTCCCCTCCCCCTGGTTGCGTGCGGCTCTGGCGCTCGTCAGCTTCCTCGGTGTGCTCTTCGTCTACTCTTCCATCAGTGGCGTCGGGCCGGGTTCCGCCCTGCTCGCGATCATGGCCTCGCTGAAACTCCTCGAGACGCGCCAGCGGCGCGACCAGTTCGTGCTGCTGTTCATCTCGATATTCCTCGTGATGTCGTCATTGCTTCGCGAACAATTCCTCTGGTCATTGCCGTACCTGGTCGTGTCCGTGCTGATGATCATGACGGCCTGGCTGCGCACCTCGGCGACGCCGCAGGAGTCGGCGCGCGACAGTATCCGCGCCGGGAGCCGGCTCGTGATGTACGCGGCGCCCGTTGCGATCGCGATGTGGGTCTTCTTCCCGCGCATCGCCACGCCGTTCTGGTCCGTGCCGATCGACACCAGCTCCGGGGTTACCGGCCTCAGCGAGACGATGAGTCCGGGGGATATCAGCTCGCTGTCCCGGTCGGACGCGGTCGCTTTCCGCGTGACCTTCGCCGACGCGGTGCCACCGCCGCAGGAGCGCTACTGGCGGGGCATCGTGCTCACGCAATTCAACGGGCGCAGCTGGTCCGGTAGCGAACCGCTGTTCGGCGGCGACCGCGGCGACGTGCAATATCTCGGCGACCCGACCCGCTACCGGATTACGCTCGAGCCGACGCGCCAGCAGTGGGTGTTCGCCCTCGACATGCCGTACGGCTGGGACCTGCCGCGGACCCAGCTCGTGCAGAACCAGCAGCTCGCGCGTATCCGGCCGATCGACCAGCGGATCGCCTACAACGTGATTTCCTACGTTCAGTACCGCTCGGGCCGGTCGCTGCGCGATCCTTTCCGGCACTGGTACCTGCACGTGCCGCCGGGCAGTAACCCGCAGACCGCCGAATTCGCCCGCGACCTGCGGGCCAGCGTGGGATCGGACAAGGCCTACATCGATGCCGTGCTCCGCAAGTTTCACGACGAACCCTACTTCTATACGCTGGAACCCCCGCCGCTCGGCGGCCAGCCGGTGGACCGCTTCCTGTTCGATACCCGGCGCGGCTTCTGCGAGCACTACGCATCCGCGTTTGCGGTATTGATGCGCGAGGCCGGGATCCCTGCACGCATCGTGCTGGGCTACCAGGGCGGCGAGGTCAATCCGCTGGGCAACTACATGATCGTCCGCCAGTCCGACGCGCATGCCTGGACCGAGGTGTGGCTCGACGAATCGGGCTGGACGCGCGTCGATCCGACGGCCGCCATCGCACCCGAGCGCGTGGAGGTCGGCGGCGGCGCCGGGATCGGCGCCGTGGATTCAGTCTGGGGATTGGCGGGACCGGCGGCGCTGTGGCATCGGCTGGGCCTGACCCTGGACGCCATCAATGCCAGGTGGAACGACTGGATCCTGGGTTACGGCCCCGACAACCAGAACCGTTTCATGCGCTGGCTGGGCATGGACGATCCCGGCTGGCGGCAGATGTTGCTCACTCTCGTGGCGTGTGTCGTCGGCCTGCTGGCACTGATCAGCCTGCTCCTGACCTTGCGCTATCGTCCGCCGCGCAAGGACCGGGCGGCGACGCTCTACCGCCGCTTCGTCGCCCGAACGAAGGTAGCGCCGCGCGTCGGCGAGACGCCGGCACATTTCGCGGCACGCGCGGCCGGCGCGTCGCAAATCCCCGCCACGGCAATCGACCGGGTCACGGCTGCCTATCTCGATGCGCGATACGGCAGCGAATCCGACGCCGCGCTCGAACGTCTCGAAACTGCGGTTTCTGCGCTACGATAGGCGGCGGGATATGGACCAACTGAACCGACTTCTGCGCTTATTCGCGGTACTGGCACTCGGCCTGTACGCCGGCAACGCATTTGCCTGGTGGAGCTGCGACTGGGACTATCGCTTCCCCGTGACGATCACGCGACCCCCCGGCCCGCCGGTTTCGAACTACCAGGTCCGCGTCGACCTGACCGCCGCCACCGTCCCGGCGCAGTTCGACTGGAGCCTCTCGGGCAGCGACCTCAGGGTCATCGATCAGGACGACCAGACACCGCTCGATTTCTTCATCGAACACTGGGATGCCGGCGCGCGGACGGCTACGGTCTGGGTTCTGCTGCCGACACTGAACGCGGCGGGGCGGACCGTCTATTTCTACTTCGGGGCGCCTCCCGGTACGCCCACCGCCTCGACGCCGACGACCTTCACCGAGCCCGGGCTCAAGTTCCACACGCGCCGCTCGACGGTGAATCCGAACAGCCGGACCGCCGCCGAGGCCGCCTTCAACGCGGCCCCCGACGGCGTGGCGGGCTACGGCTGCACCTTCCTCAATGCCTATACGAACGTCAGCAACACAAGCGTCTTCGGTTCCCAGAACTCGAATATCGCGCTCTACGCGGAAGTCTTCTTCGACGTCACGCCCGCGCAGGCCGGAGTGTGGCGCTTCCGTTACGGCGCGGACTTCGGCTACGGCGGCGGTCTGTACGTCGACGACGTCCCGCTCGAGGAAGACTGGCTCAACGACCTGTGGTGGAACTACGACTGGAACAATGCGAGCGAGGTCCTGCAGGGCAGCATCGACCTGGCGCCGGGCACCCACAGCCTGCGCATCCTCGGCTTCGAGGACTGCTGCGACGGCGGCCTCACCGTGGAGTTCCGGCGACCCGGCGGCGGACCCTGGCTGCCGCTGTCGCTGGCCAACATCCCCCTGAGCAGCCGCAAGTGCCCGAGCGTCGTGCCGACGGTAGCGATCGGCGCGGGAGAGACGGCGACCTGTCCGGCGCTGACGATCACACATACCGCCCGGCCGCTGTCCGATCCGGTCAATGGCACGACGAATCCGAAATCCATCCCCGGCGCGACCGTCATCAACGAGACGACCGTGCAGAATTCCGGTTCCGGATCCGTCGACGACAATTCCGTCGTCATCACCGAGACGATCCCCGCGGATATGGCCCTGCTCGTGGTCGACTTCGACGGCGTGACGGCAGGACCGGTACGGTTCACCGACGGCAGCCCGTCGAGCGGACTCAGCTACAACTTCGTCTCGCTGGGCAACATCGGCGACGACATCGAATTCTCGAACGACGGCGGCGCCAGCTACGCCTACACTCCGGTCCCGGATGCCAACGGCGTCGATGCGGCCGTGACCAACATCCGGATCCATGCCGGCAACCGGCTACAGGGCGACACCGGCTCCGGCGCACCCGGCGCCGTGTTCGCCTTCAAGATGATCGTGCAGTAGCGGCATTACTCGGACAGGCTCCCTAGGTACTAGCCAGCATTGACTGCGGCGGCGGCTGCGCGACACTGGAATCCGATGGAGTGGAGCAACGGCCGGGAGACGGACATGACCGAACAGAAGATCGGTACCGTGACACATTACTACCACAACCTGCACGTGGCGGGCGTTTCGATGACCGACGGCGATCTGCACAAGGGCGACAGGATACACATCGTCGGCCACACCTCGGACTTCGAGCAGAAGGTCCGCTCGATCGAGATCGACCACGAGTCGGTGGACGTCGCGAGGAAGGGCGATCAGATCGGCATCGCGGTTGCCGAGCACGCCAGGGAGCACGACGCCGTTTACAAGGTGAATTGATTCACGTCGCTGCAGGCTGGCCGTCGCCCCGGACGCGGGTGAGGATTGCGGCGCCGCCGATGAACAGCGGAAGCAGGGCCAGGAGTACGAACTTCGGCTCGTCGGACAGCAGCGCGGCGATGCCGACCAGGATCGGTCCGATCACGTGCGACGCCTTGGTGACCATGTTGTAGAAGCCGAAGAATTCGCCGGGCTGATCCTGCGGGATGAGTGACGCATACAGCGAACGGCTGAGGCCCTGCGCGCCGCCCTGCACGCAACCGACGATGATCGCCAGCGCGTAGAACTGGCCGATCGTGGTCATGAACCCCGCCCAGCAGCACACGCCGATATACACCGCCAGCGCAAAATAGATGCCCCGCCGGGGACCGTAGCGGTGGCCCAGGAAGCCGTACAGCAGCGTCGCTGGAAAGCCGGCGAAATTCGTGATCATCAGCGCCACGACGAGGTCGAAATTCGAAAAACCGAGACGTTGCCCGAAATTGACTGCCATGAAGATCACCGTGAACACGCCGCCGACGTACAGCAGGTACGCGGCCAGGAAGACCGCCGCATCGCGATACTTCCGGACCTCGACGATCGTCGCGCGCAACCGGCGGTAGGCCGTACGGACGGTATGGCCGGTGGCGGACAGCGCCCGTTTTTGCTCCGGCACGAACAGGACCAGCGGCGCCAGGAACAGCGCCCACCAGGCGCCGACGGAGACGAATGCGAACCTGATGGCGGAGTTCGCGTCCGCGAGTCCGAATGTCGCGGGCGATTTGAGCATCCAGACATTGATCGCCAGCAGTGCCGCACCGCCGAGGTAACCGAGCGCGAACCCGAGCGCGGAGACGAAGCTGTAATAGCGCTCTTCGGTGACGTCGACGAGCAACGAGTCGTAGAACACATTGGAACTGTAAAAGCCGATCGACGCCAGCATGTATAGAGCCAGTGCCCACGGCCAGTCGCCCTCGCCGACCAGGCCCAGCAGCGCCGTCATGCACGCGCCGATCGTCGCCAGCACGACGAGGAAGCGCTTGCGATAGCCGCCGGCGTCCGCGATCGTGCCGAACACCGGCGCGAGGATCGCGACGGCGGCGTTGCCCGCGGCTGTGATCCAGGCCAGCCGCGCGGTTACCGAGGAACCGGACGCGCCGGCGCTCCAGTAACTGCCGAGGAACAGCGGATACAGTACGGCCATCACGCTCAATGCGAAGGCCGAGTTGGCCCAGTCGTACATGGCCCAGGCGACGACCTTTTTGTCGATGGCGGCGCGCGGTATCAATGCTCTCGCGTTTCCCGGAACCCGATGTCCGGCCAGCGCTCCTCGGTGAGGCTCAGGTTGACCCTGGTCGGCGCAATGTAGACCAGCTGGTCGCCGTGATCCAGCGCCAGGTTCTCGTGCGCCTTGCGCTCGAAATCGGCCAGCATCTTCGTGTCGGGACAATCGACCCAGCGGGCCGTGGCGACGTTGATCGCCTCGAACTGGCAGTCGACCTTGTATTCGTCCTGCAGACGGTGCGCCACCACGTCGAACTGCAGCGGGCCGACCGCGCCGAGGATCAGGTCGTTGTTGCGCAGCGGCCGGAACAGCTGCGTCGCGCCCTCCTCGCACAGCTGTGCCAGGCCTTTCTGCAGCGCCTTCAGGCGCAGCGGATCGCGCAGTACCGCACGCCGGAAGATTTCCGGGGCGAAGTTGGGGATGCCGGTGAACCTCAAGTCCTCGCCTTCCGTGAAGCTGTCGCCGATGTTGATCGTGCCGTGGTTGTGGAGTCCGATGATATCGCCCGCATATGCCGTGTCGGTCTGCTGCCGATCGGCCGCCATGAAGGTAATCGCATCGGGGATCTTGACCTCCTTGCCCGAGCGCACGTGCAAGGCGCGCATGCCCTTGCGGTATTCTCCGGAACACAGGCGCATGAAGGCGATCCGGTCGCGATGACCCGGGTCCATGTTCGCCTGGATCTTGAACACGAAGCCCGTGAGCTTGTCCTCGGCCGGGTCTACCGTGCGCTGCCCCGTCGCGCGCGGCTGCGGCGGCGGGGCGTGCTGCACGAACTCGTCGAGCAGCTCCCTGACGCCGAAGTTCGAAAGCGCCGAACCGAAGAAGACCGGCGATTGCCGCGCGGCGAGGTATTCGTCGATGCTGAGTTCCGGGCAGGCGCCCTTCACGAGCTCGATCTCGGCGCGGAAATCGTCGGCATCGCCGCCGAGCACCTCGGCCGCCTCCGCCGAGTCCAGGCGCTCGACGACGCGATGTTCGGACGCCCGCTCCCGGCCGCTCCTCGTATACAGGTAGATGCGATCCTCGAGCAGGTGGTAGACGCCCTTCAGTCGATTGCCCATGCCGATCGGCCAGGTCACCGGCGAGCAGGCGATCTTCAGGACGGATTCGATCTCGTCGAGCAAATCGATCGGTTCCCGGCCCTCCCGGTCGAGCTTGTTGATGAAGGTCATGATCGGCGTGTCGCGCAGCCGGCACACTTCCATGAGCTTGATCGTGCGCGCCTCGACGCCCTTCGCGCAGTCGATCACCATCAGCGCCGAATCGACCGCCGTCAGCGTGCGGTAGGTATCCTCCGAGAAATCCTCGTGGCCCGGCGTATCGAGCAGGTTGACGATGCAGTCCCGGTACGGGAACTGCATCACCGACGAGGTCACGGAGATGCCGCGCTGCTGCTCCAGCGCCATCCAGTCGGACGTCGCGTGCCGGCGCGCCTTGCGGCCCTTGACCGTGCCCGCGAGCTGGATGGCACCGCCGTACAGCAGCAGCTTTTCGGTCAGCGTCGTCTTGCCGGCATCCGGATGCGAGATGATCGCAAACGTACGCCGTCTCCGGACCTCGTCTTCGATAGGGGTCATGTGGGCTCAGCGATCGACGGTCAGCTTCTTGACGAGCACGTCGGCGTCCTCGCGTCCGCCGCGCGCCTGGTAATAGGCGGGCCGGTGCGCGACCTTGTGGAAGTCCTTCTTGCGATACAGGGCAAGCGCGTGTTCGTTGGACGGCCGGACCTCGAGGAAGATCTCGCGCACGGACGCCGTCCGCGCGCGGAACAGGATCTCGTCGAGCAAGCGTTCGCCGTAGCCTCGCGAGCGCCAGGAAGGATCGACGCAGAGATTGAGGATGTGCGCCTCGCCCGCCGCGACCGACAGGATACCGTAGCCCGCGACGTTGCCGTCCCGGTCCAGCACGATGCACTGGTAACCGGCGAGCAGGCAGTCACGGAACACGCCGTGACTCCACGGGAATTCGTAGCTGCGCCGCTCGATGTCCGAGACCAGCGCGAGATCCTCGTGGCGCATCGAGCGGATCATGACCTCGGCTTCCGGTATCGGCCGGATCATGCCGCGCGCTCCCGGATCGTTCGCCGCGCCAGGTTGAGATCGTCCCAGGCCTTGCGCTTCTGCCCCGGGCTCCGCAGCAGGTAGGCCGGGTGATACGTGACCACGAGCGGGATGTCGCCGAGTCGATGCACCGAGCCGCGCAGACGACCCACGGGCGCGTCCGTCGCGAGCAGCAGCTGTGCCGCGATACGGCCGACCGCCAGGATAATCTTCGGGTCCACGAGTTCGATCTGCCGCTCCAGGTAGCCGCGGCAGGCCGCCGATTCTTCCGGTCTGGGATCCCGGTTGTTCGGCGGCCGGCACTTGAGAATGTTAGCGATGAACGCGACGTCGCGGCCCTGGCCTACCGCCCGCAGCATCTCGTCGAGCAACTTGCCGGCACGCCCGACGAAGGGTTCGCCGCGGCGATCCTCTTCGGCGCCCGGCGCCTCCCCGACGATCATCCAGTCCGCGCCCCGATTGCCGACGCCGAATACGGTCTGTGTGCGGGTCTCGCACAACGTACAACGCCTGCAGCCGGCCACCGCCGCGCGCAAGGCATCCCAATCCATCGCTGCCGGGGCCGGCGCTGCGGCATCGGTCGCCGACGTCCCCGGTTCCGCTGCCTCGCCCGGTTCTTCTCGCGGCACCCAGACGTCGATGCCGAGCGCCTCGAGGTACGCGCGTCGATGTTGCTCTGTATTGATCATCGCGATCGGGGCTGCCCGTTTCCGCAAAATCCGTAGTCTGCCACGGCACCGGCTTCTTTACACTCGCCATGCGTGTCGCCCGTGCATACGTTATTGTCTAGAATTCGCGCCTTGTGCGGCAATGGTCGAAGCGATGCGATTCTCGGAATTCCCCCTGACGACACTCAAGGAAGTGCCCGCGGAAGCGGAGATCGTCAGTCATCAGCTGATGCTGCGCGCCGGCCTGATCCGGCGCCTGGCATCGGGCCTTTTTACCTGGATGCCGCTCGGTCTTCGCGTGCTGCGCAAGGTCGAGGCCGTCGTGCGCGAGGAGATGGATCGGGCCGGAGCGCTGGAGATGCTGATGCCTGCCGTACAACCGGCGGAACTCTGGCAGGAATCCGGGCGCTGGGAACAATACGGCCCGCTGCTGCTGCGCATGAAGGATCGCAACGAACGGGAATACTGCTTCGGGCCGACGCACGAAGAGGTCATCACGGACATCGCGCGCAGGGAACTGCAGAGCTACAAGCAGTTGCCCGTCAACTGGTACCAGGTTCAGGTCAAGTTCCGCGACGAGATCCGGCCCCGCTTCGGTGTCATGCGCTCGCGCGAATTCATCATGAAGGACGCGTATTCCTTCGATATCGACGACGCCGGCCTCGCCGAGTCGTACCGCAGAATGCATGCGGCTTACACGGCGATCTTCACGCGGCTCGGCCTGAAATTCCGGGTCGTGGATGCCGACTCCGGTGAGATCGGCGGCAGCCGCTCGCAGGAATTCCATGTGCTGGCCGACTCCGGCGAAGACGCGATCGCCTACTGCGACGAGGACGGCTACGCGGCAAACGTGGAAACCGCGGCGACACTGCCGCCGGCCGGCGACCGCCCCGCCGCGAAGCAGGCGCTGGAGAAGATCTCCACGCCCGGCGTCAGGACCATCGACGATCTGTGCAAACTGCTCGGCATCGGTGCCGACCAGACGGTGAAGACGCTCATCGTCGAGGGTACCGATGGCCCCGTCGCGCTGGTCCTGCGCGGCGATCACGAACTCAACGCGGTGAAGGCGCAGAAGCTGCCGGGTGTCGCCTCGCCGCTGACGATGGCGAGCGAAGCCGCCATCCGCGAGGCCACCGGCAGCGAGGCCGGCTCGCTCGGCCCGGTCGACAGCCGCCTGCCGGTGTTTGTCGACCATGCCGCCGGACACCTCGCCGATTTCAGTTGCGGCGCCAACGAGAAGGGCATGCACTTCACGGGCGTCAATTTCGGCCGCGACCTGCCCGAGCCCGACACCGTCGACATCCGCAATGTCGTCGCCGGCGATCCGACGCCGGGCGGCCGGGGCGTGCTCAGCATCACCCGCGGCATCGAGGTCGGCCACATCTTTCAGCTCGGCGACAAGTACAGCCGCGCGATGAACGCCACCGTGCAGGACAGCGAAGGCAAGGAACGCACGATGTCGATGGGCTGCTACGGCATCGGCATTACGCGCATCGTCGGGGCCGCGATCGAGCAGAACCACGACGCCAACGGCATCATCTGGCCGCAGCCCCTGGCGCCCTTCGACGTTGCCCTCATCCCGATCAACATGCACCGCTCCGACGCCGTGCGCGACGCGGCAGAAGCGCTCTATGCCGAGTTGGCCGGGCTGGGCTATGCCGTGTTGTTCGACGATCGCGACGTCAGGCCCGGCGTCAAGTTCGCCGATGCCGAGCTGATCGGCACCCCGCACCGGCTGGTCGTGTCCGAGCGCGGGCTCGCCGCAGGCGAGCTCGAGTACCGGCACCGCCGCGACGCCGAGTCTCGCAACCTGGACCGTGAAGCTGTTCTCAAAGTACTAAAGGAAAACGCCGTAAGCTAATGTTTTCATTACTATAGTCACTATCATGGAGATCGGACGCCAGTTCCTGCTCGTTGGCCTGCTGCTCGCGGCGCTGGCGCCGGCCGCGTCCCGGGCCCAGCAGGCTCCGGACCCGGAGTTGCGCGAGATCCTGCGCAAGGCGGCGAACGATGCGGACAGTTTCGAGGATCGTTTCGACGCCGAGGTCTGGCTCACCGACATGTCCCGGCGGCTCGCCCCGGCGGTTGCCGATCCTGAGGAGCGCATTCAGCTGCTGACGCGCGTCCACTACGAGGCAGCCCGGGCCGAATTGCCGCCCGAACTGGTACTCGCGGTGATCGACGTCGAGAGCAATTTCGATCCCTATGCGATCTCCGTCGCCGGCGCGCTCGGCCTCATGCAGGTCATGCCGTTCTGGCGCAACGAGATCGGCCGCCCCAACGACAACCTGATCCACGTCGACACCAACCTGCGCTACGGCTGTACGATCCTGAAGTTCTATCTCGACAAGGAACACGGCGACCTGCGCCGCGCTCTCGGGCGCTACAACGGCAGCATCGGCCGCCGCGACTATTCGAACAAGGTCATCGATAAGCTCAGCCGCAAGTGGTTCAGGGGCTGAGGCCAGAACCTGATTAAACCGTCATTGCGAGGAGCGAAGCGACGCGGCAATCCACGGTTCATTGAATTCGAACACTGGATTGCTTCGCTTCGCTCGCAATGACGAACCACCGTCGAATTGATCAGAGTTCCCCTAGCCGGTCCGGAATCCCGGCAGGTCCTCCCAGTCCGCGTCGTGTTCGATGACCTCGGACACGTTGGCCATGCGCGGCCCCTCGCGCAGCCACTCGGCCAGGCGCCCGATTGCCTCGGGCGCTCCGCAGGCAAGCACCTCTACGTCGCCGTTGGACAGGTTGATCGCATGGCCGGTGAGTCCGAGAGACTGCGCGATCCGGCGCGTGCTGTCACGGAAGAAGACGCCCTGGACCCGGCCCCTGATCGTGAATCGGCGCGCGCTCGGCATCGGCCGCGACTACGGGCCGGAGTCCTTTTCGACTTCGCTGCGTTGCAGCGCCTCGAGGGCCTTGTTCTTCGCCTGCAGCGCGTCGTGACGCGCCCGCGCGTATTCGCGATTGTTGAGCGCCGATTCGGCCTTCTTGAGGAAATCGACCGCGGCTTCAAGCTGCGATGCCGCCTTGTTGGCGGCACCCGCGTCCTGGGCTGCCGAGATGGCCTGTCGCGCATCCGACATCTCCTGTACGGGCGGCGTCGTCTGACAGGCCGCCATCGCCAGGAGCGCCCCGAGCCACGCGCTGCGCAGGAAAAGTGTCAATCGGCTGGTGAGCATTGTTATTCTAGTTATCGGAGACCGACCAACGCTACCAACAGCGAGGACGTGATGTCAATTACGATCTACCACAATCCGCGTTGCTCCAAGTCCCGGAAAACATTGCAGTTACTCGAAGAGGCGGGGGTCCGGCCCCGGATCGTGGAATACCTCCGCACGCCCCCGGACGGCGGCACCGTGCTGTACCTCGCCGGCCTGATCGGCGTGCCGGTGGCCGGCCTCCTGAGGCGGGGCGAGCCGGAGTTCAGGCAGGCGCAGGATCTGCCCGACCTCGCAGACGACGCGGCGCTCGCGGACTGGCTCGCGTGCCACCCACGCGTCCTCGAGCGGCCGATCGTCGTTTCCGCGGCGGGCAACTCGGCCGTCGTCGGCCGGCCGCCCGAGAACGTGCTCGCGTTGATCGACGCATGAGCGACATCCTCGTCCTGTTCTGCTCCAAGGACGGGGCGACCGAGGCACTCGCCCGGGAAATCTGCCGCGGCGTCGATTCGGTATCCGGCATGTCCTCCCGCCTGCGCACGGTCCCGCCGGTGTCGACGGTCGCCGAGGCCGTCGCCGCGCAAATCCCCGACGAGGGGCCGCCGTATGCCGACCCGTCGGACCTCGCCGAATGTGCGGGGCTGGTGATGGGGAGCCCCACGCGCTTCGGCAACATGGACGCAGCCCTCAAGTACTTCATCGACAACACCGTCGGGGAGTGGCTCGGCGGCACTGCCGCCGGGAAGCCCGCCGCCGTATTCACTTCGACCTCGAGTTTGCACGGCGGCCAGGAATCTACCCTGCTGGCGATGGCGCTGCCGCTGCTGCATCACGGCATGCTGTTCGTCGGCATCCCGTTTTCCGAGCCGGCCCTGTCGACCACGACGAGCGGCGGCACACCCTATGGCGCCAGTCACGTCAGCTGGAGCCGCCAGTCCGACGACCTCTCCGAAGAAGAGCGCCAGCTCGCCCGCGCGCTCGGCAAGCGCGTCGCCGACATCGCCAAGCGACTCGGCCTGTAGGAGCGCTGCTCGCAGCGCGACCGGTCGCGGCGACAAGCGCCGCTCCTACAGGTTCTGCAGCACCTCACGGACGAAGGGGACGGTGAGGCGCCGCTGCGTGCGCAGCGATTCCCGGTCGAGCCTGTCGAGCAGGGCGTAGAGGCTCGTCATGTCGCGGCGGCTGCGCGTCAGCAGGTAACGGGCCGTGTCGTCGGGCAGCTCGAGGCCGCGGTGACGGGCGCG
>JBAUVS010000367.1:0-5331 GCA_049583345.1 Woeseiaceae bacterium | reverse complement strand
GATCGCGATCAGGTAGCCCTGGACGCCGAGACCGCAGACGAAACCCAGATCGATGTCCGGTTCGTGCATCGGCTGCGCGCCGGCCGCGCCATCGGAAAATATATTCTCTATGTGCACTTCGATAACGGGTTTGCCGAGTAAAGCCTTCATCTGAAACGCCGAGAGGTGCGCCGGAAGGGAAACCGTCGCAGCTCTGGAATAGCCGACCGGATTGATGATAATGCCGTCGAAACCGGCGCCGTCCTTTGCGATCCAGTCGACCATCTCCTGTTGATCGTCCGATTGCCGAAAATCGGCCTCCATGTCGAGGCTGCGGCAAAGCCTGGCGCATTCGTCCCTGATCCTTGCGAGGTTCAGTCCCTGTTGGAAATGACCCTCGTCGTCGCTGAGATCGGCCAGCCCCGGTCCGTTGAGAATGAGAATTCGGTAGGCCATCGTCGTTGCGTTCGAACCGTCAGCGAAGAAGATCGGATCGCAGTGTACCATCGCGCAGCAACAGCGCGATGCCCGGTCCGGGCAACGACACGCGTTCGTTCGCGATACTTGCATCGGCCGCGCTCGAGAACGCCAGTTGCCAGCCGTCCGACCCCGGCAGCCTGAATTCCGTCGCAGCGCCCGAGCCGTTGATCAGGATCGCCGCGGCCGAATCGCCGTGCGTGCCGCCGGTCTCGGAGATGCAGGCGCAGATCACGCCGCCGTCCGCCCAGTCCTTGTCGCGCATCTTCTCGCCCGAAGGCGCAAACCAGTCGATCTCGATGGTGCCGTAGTCCGTCTCGAGCTTGCCGTGGATGTACTCGCGCAACCTGAGCAAGGGGGTCCGGCTGCGCAGCCGGATCAGTTCCCGCACCTGTGCCACGAATTCCGGGTCGCGCTCGACGCCGCCCCAGTCCAACCAGCCGGTCTCGTTGTCCTGCGCATAGGCATTGTTGTTACCGAGTTGCGTATGCCCGAACTCGTCGCCGGCGAGCAGCATCGGCGTGCCCTGTGACAGGAACACGGTGGCCAGCAGGTTGATGCGCTGGCGCCGACGCATGGCGAGGATGTCGGCGTCGTCCGTGTCGCCCTCGACGCCGTAGTTGCGGCTGTAGTTCTCGGCGTGGCCGTCGCGGTTGTCCTCGCCGTTGGCCTCGTTGTGGCGCTTCTCGTAGCTGACGATGTCGGCGAGCGTGAAGCCGTCGTGGCTCGCGACGTAGTTCACGCTCGCGAACGAAGACCGGCCGCTGGCTTCGAAGACATCCGCCGAGCCGTGCAGCCGGCGCGCCAGCTCGCCGGTCAGCTGTCCGTCGCCGCGCCAGAACTGCCGCACGGTGTCGCGGTAGCGGTCGTTCCATTCCGCCCAGCCGCCGGGGAAGTTGCCGAGCTGGTACCCGCCCGGGCCGGGGTCCCAGGGTTCGGCGACGAGCTTCGCGTCGCGCAGGCCCTCGTGCGACGAGATCGCCTTCAGCATCGGATGCGATACGGAATAGCCGTGGTTGTGGCGTCCGAGCACGGGCGCCAGGTCGAAGCGGAAGCCGTCCACGCCCATGTCGCGGTGCCAGTACAGGAGGCTGTCGATCACGAGTTGCCGGACCTGCGGGTGATCCATGTTGACGGTGTTGCCGCAGCCCGTGTCGTTGATGTAGGTCGCCGGATCCTTCGGCTCGGTGCTGTAGTAGGCCAGGTTGTCGAGGCCGCGGAAGCCGAGCGTGGGACCACGGTGATCGCCTTCGCCGGTGTGGTTGTAGACGACGTCGAGGATGACCTCGATGCCGGCGTCGTGAATGGCGCGCACCATGTCGCGGAACTCCGCGACGCCGTCGCTGCGAACGTAGCGCTGACAGGGCGCGAAGAACGCGATCGAGTTGTAGCCCCAGAAATTGCGCAGACCGCGGTCGACGAGATGCTGTTCGTCGATGAACGCGTGTACCGGCATGAGTTCGAGGGCGGTGATGCCGAGCGCCTTCAGGTAACTCAGTACGTCCTTGTGACGCATGCCGTCGAAGGTGCCGCGCGCCGCCTCGTCGACCGCGGGATGCCGCATCGTGTAACCGCGCAGGTTCGCCTCGTAGAAGACGGCCTCCGACCAGGGGATGCGCGGGCCGCCGGTGAGCGCGGAGATCGTCGCCGCGGTGACGACGGACTTCGGTACGTACGGCGCGCTGTCGCGCTTGTCCATCTTCTGCGGCCGGTTCGCGGTGCCGGGTACGTAATCGAACACGGCGTCGTGCCATTGGAATTCCCCGGCCAGCGCGCGGGCGTACGGATCGATCAGCAGCTTGGCGGGATTGCAACGCAGGCCTTGCTTCGGCTCGTAGGGCCCGTGCACGCGGTAGCCGTAACGCTGACCCGGGCCGCAATCCGGCAGATAGCCGTGCCGCACGTCGCCGGCGCGGCCGGGCAGGTCGAAGGCGCGCAGTTGCCGTCCCTGCGCGTCGAACAGGCACAGTTCGACGCGCTCGGCGACCGAAGAGAAGACCGCGAAATTCGTGCCCGCAACATCCGCTTTCGCGCCGAGCGGGGCGGGCCGGCCCGCCTGCATCATCTCGTGGCGAGCTTGATCGGATCGAGCTTCCAGATGCCGTCGTTGTAATCGCGGATCGTCCGATCCGTCGAGAACTTCCCGGAGTTGGCCGTGTTGAGGATGCTCATGCGCGTCCATGCCGAGCGGTTCCGGTAAGCGTCTTCCACCTTGCGGTGGGCCTCGACGAAACTCCGGAAGTCGGCGGCCGTCATCCAGGCATCGGCGGGCTCGCGTATCGAGCGGACGATCGGGTCCAGGACGCCCGGCTCGAAGCGGTTGAAGTGTCCGCTCTCGATGAGATACATGACGCGCGAGAAGTCCTCGTCGGCCTCGATGATGGCGTTCGGGTCGTAGCGGCCGCGCAACTCACGGATCTCCTCGACCGTGAGTCCGAACAGGAAGAAGTTCTCTTCGCCGACCGCCTCGCGGATCTCGACGTTGGCGCCGTCCAGCGTGCCGACCGTCACCGCGCCGTTCATCATGAACTTCATGTTGCCGGTGCCCGATGCCTCCTTGCCGGCCGTCGAGATCTGCTCGGAGATATCGGCGGCGGGACAGATCATCTCCATCGCGGACACATTGTAATCCGGGTAGAAGATCAGCCGCAGGCGGTCACTCATCGCCGGGTCGGAGTTGATCACGCGGGCCACGTTGTTGATGAACTTGACGACGGACTTCGCCATCGCATAGCCGGGCGCCGCCTTGCCGCCGATGATGATCGCGCGGGGCAGGCGCCGCTCGCCGTCGCCGCGGCGGATCCGGTCGTACAGGCAGATGGCATGCAATACGTTCAGGAGCTGGCGCTTGTATTCGTGGATGCGCTTCACCTGTACGTCGAACAGCATCTCGGTCGGCAGGTTGAGACCCGTCCGGTTCTCGATGACGCGTGCCAGCCGCACCTTGTTCAGCAGCTTGACCTTGCGCCACTGGGTCTGGAAATTCTCGTCGTCCGCGAATTCGGCCAGTCTCTGAAGCTGCCCCAGGTCGGTGACCCATTCCTCGCCGATGCGTTCCGTGATCAGCGCGGCGAGCCGCGGATTGCAGGCGGCCAGCCAGCGCCGCGGCGTGACGCCGTTGGTCTTGTTGTTGAACTTGTCGGGCCACAGCTCGGCGAAATCCCGGAACAGGCCTTCCCGGAGCAGCTTCGAGTGCAACTCCGCCACGCCGTTCACCGAGAAGCTGCCCACGATGGCGAGGTACGCCATCCGGATTCGTGGCTCGGTGCCTTCCTGCACCAGCGACATGCGCTTGATGCGCTCGTTATCGCCCGGCCAGCGCTGGCTGAGTTCGGTGATGAAGCGCGCATTGATCTCGTAGATGATGTCGAGCAGGCGCGGCAACAGCCGGCGGAACATCGACACCGGCCAGGACTCCAGCGCCTCGGGCAACAGCGTGTGGTTCGTGTACGCCATGCAACGCCGCGTGATGTTCCAGGCATCGTCCCAGTCGAGCAGGAACTCGTCGAGCAACAGGCGCATCAGCTCGGGGATGGCGATCGCCGGATGCGTGTCGTTCAGTTGCATGCAGTTATTGTCGGCGAAGCCCCGGACGTCGTTGCCGTGATGGTAGGTGTAGAAGCGCAGTGCGTCCTGCAAGCTGGCAGACGCCAGGAAATACTGTTGCCGCAAGCGGAGTTCGTGGCCGGCCTCGGTCGCCGTATTCGGGTACAGCACCATCGTGATGTTCTCGGCCTGGTTCTTCGACTCGACGGCGTCCGCGTAACTGCCCGCGTTGAACTCCTCGAGATCGAACTCGTCCGTCGCCACCGCGGACCAGAGCCTGAGTGTGTTGACGATGCCGTTGCGGTAGCCCGGCACGGGGACGTCGTAAGGGATGGCCATGACGTCGTTGGTATCGACCCAGGCGTAACGGGACCTGCCGGTGACGTCCTTGTAGCTGGACGAGCGCCCCCCGAACTTGACCTTCTGGGCCAGCTCGAAGCGCTCGACCTCCCAGGGAAAACCCTCGCGCAGCCAGGAATCCGGATCCTCGACCTGGTAGCCGTTCTCGATACGCTGCCGGAACATGCCGTAGTGATAGCGGATGCCGTAGCCGACGACGGGCAGGCCCAGGGTCGCGCAACTGTCGAGGAAGCAGGCGGCGAGCCGGCCGAGACCGCCGTTACCGAGCCCGGCGTCGTGCTCGCGGTTGTAGACGTCCTCGAGGTCGAGCCCGATGCGGTGCAGCGCCTCGGCGGTCTCCGTCTCGATGCCGAGGTTGAGCAGGGCGTTGTGCAGCAGGCGACCCATCAGGAACTCGAGCGACAGGTAACTGACGCGCCGGTTGTCGTTGCGCTCGACCGCCATCCGGGTGCGGCCCCAGCGTTCCATCAGCCGGTCGCGTGCCGCGAAGACGACGGCCTGGTACAGGAAAGGCGACTGCGTACGGATCGTACGGCGGCCGAGCATGCGCCCGAAATAGTGCGTGAAATCCTCGAGGATCGCATCGGCGGTCATCGGCAGGTCGGGCGTCTGCAGCAGCTCTATCTCGCCGATGCCGACGGACTTGTCAGTACGTACACTCATGCCGTGCCTTGCTCCCCGCTTGTTCTCGTTCTTTCGGGAGCCAGTATAAGCGTTGCCAGAGGCGGTAATGTCAAGTGCAGAGTATACGGTCTCCCCTCGTATTCGCTCCTGGTCGGGACGATGCGCCCGTTCACTGCGCCGCTGCCGCCGTGTTGCACCGCATCGGTGTTCAGCACCTCGTCGAACGGGCATCCCTCGGGGACGCCCAGCAGGAAGTTGCTGCGCACGACCGGGGTGAAATTCGAGATGCAGATGACGTAGCCTCCCGATCGATCGCGGCGGAACCAGGACAGGATGCTGTTGTCG
>JBAUVS010000366.1:0-3951 GCA_049583345.1 Woeseiaceae bacterium | reverse complement strand
TGGCTGATCCCGTTTGCGGCCGGCAATTTCGTGTACATCGGCGCGGCGGACCTGGTGCCGGAAGTGAACCGGCACGCCGACCTGAAGACCAACCTGGTGCATCTCGGCGCGTTCCTGCTCGGCGTCGTGCTGCTGCTGATCGCGAAACTCACGATCCCGCATTGACGGATCGGGGGGGATGGTGTCGGGGAATGCTAGACGCCGGGCCGGATCTCGACCTGTTCGGTGTCGGTACTGCCCGAGCGGCGCTCGTCGCCGGCGAAATACTTGATCTCGCACTCGCCGACCTGGATCGTGTCGCCGTCGACCAGCTCGTGTTCCCGGATCTCGTAGCCATTGACGGAGGTGCCGTTGGTGCTGCCGAGATCGGCGATCATGGCCTGGCCGTCGTTGTAACTGATCAGGGCGTGGTGACGGCTCACGATCGGGCTGTCGACACGGATATCGCACAGTTTGCTGCGGCCGATCAGCAGGTGACCCTGGCGGAGGGATTTCTCCTCCAGCTCCTTGCCGCTGAGGCGGCACACCAGGTGGCCGTAGTGGACGTCCACCCGATCGACGGCCAGGGTCGCCGCGTGGTCGACCTCGTGGCGCCGGTCGGCCGGATAGCGCAGACTCTCGTAGGCCGTCTTCACGACCGTGGTCGTGATCTTCGAGATGTTGTGCTCGTCCGCAAGTTCGAGACTGCGGCTGACCAGCGAGCTGATCGCGTCGGGGACGCCCGAGCACAAATCATGGATCAGCGTGATGGCCTGGTACTCGAAGACGTGATCGATCAGCGTCCGGCCGGCCGCTTCGACCCGGCGGCGCGTGTACTCGGTGGTCTCTTCGAGCGTGAACGCCGCCAGCGAGATGCGCTTGCCGGCATGCGACGTGACGGCGCTCAGCGGCCGCGTGTTCAGCAGTTCCTGCATCGTCGGCTGGCCTGAGATGACGAGCATGAGACCGTAGCGACCGCCGACTTCCATCTCGATCAGCCGGCGGATCTTGTCGAATACCCACCACTCGCTGTCCTGCAGTTCCTCGATGCAGATGACCGTGCGGTAGCCGTGGCCTTTCTGGTACGCGAGGAACATTGCGAAGATCGTCTCGAGGTCGTTGGTGCTGAGGTCCTTGGGGAAGAATCCCGCGGCGCTGATGACGCGCCGCATCAGGTCCTGCGCATCCTCGCAAGGCGCGTTGATCCGGGCGACCGCGACCGTGTCGTCCAGCTCGGCCAGGAAAGTCTTGAGGACGAAACTCGAGGCGGCCTTGCCCTGGCCGATGACGATCGCCAGCGGCTGGCGCTTCTCGAACGCGGTATTCAACCGCTCCAGCGCGCTGCGATAGCACTGGGTCAGAAACGCCGGCGAAGGCTCCTCGACGACGTTTCTGTCCGCGTTCGGCGGAGTGTCGGGTTGGGCAATTGCGACTGCGCTTTGCTGGGGCCTCTTCATGATCGGGAATCCAAGGCTCTTGTTGGGATATTCTTTGAATCTCAGTCTAGGCGAGATCCGCCAGCAAGTAAAGTTTTGTGCGAAGTTACCTCTGTAATCAATTGATCCATAAGAGATAAACAATCAAATGCAGACAAGACTACCGTCCAGGATCGCCTCGCAGCTCGTCCTCGTAGCGTTATGTCTCGCCGCCCGGCCCTGGCTTGCGGGGTCCCGGCCGGAGGTCCCCGCCGGGCGTCTCGAAGGGCCGTTCGAGTTTCACAGCCAGGTCTTCGCCGGCACGGTCCGCCGCTACTGGGTGTTCGTGCCGGCGCAATACTCGCCCGATCAGCCGGCGGCCGTGCTCGTATTCCAGGACGGGCAGCGGGCCACGAACCCCGACGGCCCGCTGCGCATCCCACGGGTCATGGAAGACCTGATCGCCAGCGGCGACATGCCGGTTACGATCGGCATCTTCATCACGCCCGGCAACCGCTCCGAGCACTATCCGGACGATCTCGGCATGGGCAATCCCGATCACCGCGCCGAGGAGTACGACTCGCTGACCGACGACTATTCCCGGTTCCTGATCGACGAGCTGCTGCCGAAGGTCGGTGAGACGTACCGGCTGAGCGAGGATCCCGAACAACACGCGATCGGCGGCACGAGCAGCGGGGCCATCTGCGCGTTCACCGTCGCCTGGCGGAGGCCCGACGTGTTCCGCAAGGTCATCAGCTTCATCGGCAGCTACACGTCCATCGGCTTCCGGCCCGACACCGATCCGATTCGGCTCGGCGGGCAGGACTACCCTGCCCTGATCCGCCGCGAGCCGATCCGGCCGCTCCGTATCTTCATGCAGGACGGGAGTAACGACCTCGACAACGAGTGGGGCGCCTGGTTTCTCGCCAACCAGCAGATGGCTGCGGCATTTCGCTACGCGAACGGCATCGCCGACGTCAACGACAAGTCCGGGCCGCGTTACGCGCTGCGGACCGTGTGGACCGCCGGCTCCCACTCGGACGAAGACGGCGGCAACCTGCTGCCGGACGCGCTCCGCTGGCTGTGGTCCGGGGAACCCTGAGGCTTCTCAGATCGGGTTGCCGTCGGCATCCAGCTCGACGATCTCGTAGCCCAGCTTCTGGAGGTCCGGCAGGATCTTCTGCTTGTCGCCGACGACGACGATGATCATGTCGTCCGCGTCGAGCAGCTCGCTCGCGAGTTGATCGATCTGCTTCTCCCCGATCTGCCCCAGGATCCGGCTCTGCACGTCCACGAAGTTGTCGTCGAGATCGAATTCCTGGATCTGCGCCAGGAAGACCAGCTTCTGCATCGGCGTCTCGAATTCACGTGCGTCACTCTGGCCGAGAGCGCGCCGCGTGAACGCGAGTTCCTTCTCGGTGATGCCGTGCTCGGCGTAGTTGCGGATCTCGTCCTCGAATTGCACGATGGAATCCGCGGTGGCGTCGGTGCGGACGCCGGCGCTGGCCGTGAACGTGCCGAAATCCTTGTTGCCGTCGAAGCTCGAACGCGCGCCGTAGGTGTAACCCTTGTCCTCGCGCAGGTTGAGATTGATGCGGCTGTCGAACGTGCCGCCCAGGACAAAATTCATCACGCCGGCGCGATAGAATTCGCCGGTGGCGTCGTATTTCAGGGAACGCTTGCCGATGCGGATCTCGGATTGCGCGGCGCCGGGCTTGTCGATCAGGTAAATCTTCGTCTTGCCGAGGTCCGGGAACGGTTTCAGCGGGGCTTCCGTTACCTCACCGCCCTGCCACTTGCCGAACACAGCGAGCCTGGGCAGCAACTGCTTCTCGGACAGGTCGCCGACCGCAACGATGCTGGCGATGCGAGGCGAATAGTGCGTCGCATAGAATTGCTTGACGTCGTCGAGCGTGATGTTGCCGATCGTCTCCTCGGTGCCCAGGTCGGAATGCGCGAAGCTGTTGTCCTTGCCGAACAGCAGCAACTCGTATGCGTCGTTGGCGGTCGCCGCCGCGTCCTTCCTGCTGTGTTGGATTACCTGCACGATCTGCGACTTCACACGCGCGAAGTCGTCCGGGTCGAATTTGGGCGAGAACAGCATCTCGGCCGCGATGTCGAGCGTCTCGTCGAGATTCTCGGTGAGGCTGCGGATCGTCATCGTCGACTCTTCGTCGTCGGCGCCGAAGTTCACGCTGGATCCCAGCTTCTGGAGCCGGTTGCTGATCTCCTCGTTCGTGGATTTCGTCGTCGATTCGTTCAGCATCTGCGCCGTGACGACGGCGAGGCCGAGCTTGTCGAGCGGCTCGTCCCGCTGGCCTGCCTCGATACGGAGTTCGAGTGCGATCGTCGGCACTTCGGAGTTCAGCGCGCCGAGCACCTGGACGCCGTTGTCCAGCTGCTCCCGCCAGATGCGCGGCACCGTCAGGGTCGGATTGGGGCCGACCGGTGGCTCGACGCCGCGGTCGAAATCGTCGACGGGTTCCCGCAGCGCGATATCCGTCGCCCGGGTCTCGGGCAGATCGGGGAAATTGCGCTCCGGCCGGCTCCAGTTGTC
>JBAUVS010000365.1:0-10566 GCA_049583345.1 Woeseiaceae bacterium | reverse complement strand
GCAGCGGACCGGCCGGAAGATCAAACAACTTGCCGGTCACGTTACCGGACCACACATGCATTTCCTGCAGGGAGTCCTGGAAGGCAGCGCCGTCGCCGCCCTGGACGTAATTGCGCGCCGCTTCGGAAACGTTGTTCACACCGTAGAAGTCGATCGGCACACAACCGTTGATACGGGCGTTGGAATCGGCGCAGATGACGTCCGTCGTATCGCCGTTGCCGTTGAGATCGAAGATATCCGTGACCGCCCGCAGCGACTGGAAGAGGTTGGGAGTGATGTACAGCCCCCGCTGGCGCCCGTTCAGATCGGAACGGCCATAGGAATAGTAGGCGTCATACGACCAGTTGTCGGTAATGTCTCCCTGCGCACCGAACACGACCCGGAACTGCTGCCGATCGAGATCGGTCCTGCGGTTTCCGAATTCGACCACGCGCTTCGCGTAGGACACGTCCCTGAGTCCATCGCCGTCCGTATCCGTTGCGATATTGTAGATGGCGTCCGGGATGTAGGGATTGCGCACGATCGTCACCGTGCCATCGGCCGGATTTATGAGCCTCGATTCGATCTCCTGACGTTGCGAGATGCCGATACCGAAATCGAATGTAGAGACGTACGGATGAAACGTATTCGAGCCGGAGGACGAGACGCGCCCGTAATCCATCTCGAATATTCCCGTCAACTTGTCGTTGAATTCGAAACTCGACCGCAACGCCGTGGTGATGCGGTCGACGGGCGCCACGAGATCGTCCTGGGCGCCGGGGAATTCGTTTGGATCGAACCTGAAGGGAGGGTTCGGGTCGGTCGAGTCAAACGGGATGACGCCGGTGCCGTCGTCGGTGAAGACGAAGCTCTGGTTGGGAGACCCCACCCCGATCTGACCGCGGGGCTGAACCGTGGACCGGTTGAGCACTACCACAAACAAATCGGCAGGATCGCTGGAGCCTTGCGCAACCACCTTGCTCGCATAGCTGTCGTTCGAAAACTTGCGCTGTCCGTTAGTTATCTCGGCCTGCTTCGAGTAGCCCGCGGTAAACATGAAGTTGCCGCGACCGTCGGCGAAATTATGACCGCCCGTGATACTAAACTTGGTCTCGGATCCGTCGCTTTGCGAGGACTGGCCGCCCTGGGCGTCGAAGGTAAGGCCTTCGAAATTTTTCTTGTAGATCAGGTTGACGACACCGGCGATGGCGTCCGATCCGTAGACGGCCGAAGCGCCCCCGGTCAGCACCTCGACGCGGTCGATGAAGCCGGTCGGGATCATCGTCAGGTCGACCTGTGCCGTACCCGGAATGCCGGCGACGGTGCGCCGTCCGTCGACCAGGACCAGGGTGCGGTCGGCACCCAGGTTGCGCAGGTTGACCGTCGCGGCGCCGGCGTTGGTGATATTGCCGGCGGACGTGTAGCGGCTCATGCCGGGCTCACCGAACGCCGGGTTCGTTTTCAATGCGTCCTGGATGTTGATCACGCCCTGGTCCTGGATCGCCTGTGCGTCCACCACCTGCAGCGGCGACGGCGACGTCAGGTCGGCGCTCTTGATCCGGGTACCGGTCACCACGATCTCTTCGACGGGACCGGTCGGCGCCTCGGCGCCGGTTGCGCTTTGTGCCATCGCGGCACCGGGCACAAACACTACGCTTGAAATGATTGCGGTTGCGCTCAATACCCGCAACAGGCCTTGCGACAATGCGTTCATCTTATCCCCCTGTTTATTGAGGCTCTTTCTGGTGTGTTGTCGGGCCGTACGGCTGCCGGAATCGCGCCAGACCTGAATCAGTCTGACTCTCGTCGGCCTGGCTGCTGGCCGCAGCACCGACATTCAGAACCGGCCGAACCGTGATATTCCTGCGCCTTTCGGCTCAACTGGCATAATGAGATACTAAGCACAGCAGCATGTCAATAGTTTTTGACTGAATTTGAACGATATTGATACATTGTGACCAACTAGCACCATCGTTACGGCGGTGAGTGGATTTCGGACCTCAACAGCGGGAAAGCGCGATATGAAACCGATCTCAGTACTTGTGACGGCAGCCCTCGTCATCGCGGCAGCCTGCCAGGTGGATGGGCAATCGCCCGATGCGTCGCCGGCGGCGCAGGATGCGAGGATCGCCCTCACCGGGCGCAACGAGAATTTCCTGGTCAAGCTGACCTCCTCCATGAGCACGCAGTCCAGCAAGCCCGGCGACCCGGTGACGGGCGTCGTGATCGATCCGGTACCGCTGCGCGGAGGCCGGGTGACGGGAACTGTGGACCGCGCCGATCGTTCGTTCCTCGATTTTTCTTTCCATACGCTGCACTTCGATGATACGACCTACCCGATTCAATCCGTCGTCACGTCGCTCGTGAATTCCAAGGGCAACGCGGGCCGGGACGACCTGGATCAGCGGATTCGCTTCGTCGGCGGCGGTCTCATTGCCTACGGAACCTCGAGCGCAGTCGACGAGGGCGCCGAGGTCCGCTTCGTAGCCTGGGAGGATGCGTCCCCCCCGGTGATCGATCAGTGATCGAAATTGGCGGGATCGGGCCCGAGACGCTCATCGCTATCCAGTGCATCCAGTCGATGCATATCCTCGTCCGAGATTTCGAAGTCGAAAACACCGGCATTCTCGGCGATGCGCTCGAGCCTGGCCGATTTGGGGATCGTAACCACGCCATGTTGCAGATCCCAGCGCAGCGTTATCTGCGCCGGAGTGCGGCGATACTTGTCGGCGAGTTCCAGGATGACGGCCTCCCCGGTGATACGGCCCTGCATCAGCGGGCTCCACGCTTCGACCCGGATATCTCTTTCGCGGCAGGCTTCGAGAAGCGCGGGCTGAACCAGCCGCGGATGAAATTCCACCTGGTTGACGGCCGGGACGAGCTCGCTGGCTGATTTCAGGTTGTCCAGGTGTTGCGGCAGGAAATTGCTGACACCGACTGCCCTGGCGCGGCCGCTTTCGTAAATCTTTTCCATTTCCTTCCACGTGTGGACGTAACAGTCCGGCACCGGCCAGTGGACCAGGTACAGGTCCACGTATTCGACGCGGAGACGCTCGAGACTTTCTTCGAAGGCCGCCAGCGTTCGCCTCTCCCGCTGGTCGTCATTCCAGACCTTCGTCGTCAGGAAAATATCCTCGCGGGGGATATCGCACTCTCGTATCGCCCGTCCCACACCGCGCTCGTTCCCGTAGACCGTTGCCGTGTCGATGCTTCGATAGCCCAGCTGCAATGCGTGACCGACGCATCGGACGACTTCGTCGACATCGTTCAGTCCGTAGACGCCGAAGCCGAGCCAGGGCATCCCGACGCCGTTGTTCAGTATCGTGCGGTCTGCAATGCTGCCGATCATCTGGCCGTATCCGTCGCCGCCCGCTCGAGAAACGCCGCTACGGCTTCTGCCATCGCCGCATAACCTGCGTCGCCGGGGTGCAGGTGGTCTCCGATCTCGTACCCCTGCGTCAATCGCTCCGGGTCCTTCGGATCCCGCATGACCGCATCGAGGTCGATGACGCCGTCGAATGCGCCCCCGTTGCGGATCCAGTCATTGACCCGGGTGCGCTCGGTCTCTCCCGCCGGCGCGTAATAGACGGCACCCTCGTAGGGCATGATAGTGGCACCGAAGACACGCACGCCGCGCAGATGCGCCCGTTCGATCATCTGCCGGAAGGCGAGGATCAGGTCGTCGGCGTCCACGACATCACGCGCGTTGTCGAGTGCGAAAGCCACGCCGAGATCGTTGATGCCTTCGAGCAGGACGATATCCGTGACGCCGGCAATCGACAGCGCATCACGATCGAAGCGCGCGAGGCCGTTCTGGCTGCCGCCGTCGTGCAGAACCCGGTTGCCGCTGATTCCCGCATTGACCACGGTCCAGTCATCCGATTGCGAATCGGCGAGCCGCCGCGACAGCTGCGAAGGCCAGGACTTGTGTGCGCCGGCCGTAGCGCCGGCGCCTTCCGTTATCGAATCCCCGAACGCGACGACGAGCCTGTGCGCGGTCGCGCTCCTGACCTGGATGGACGAGACGGCCGTCGCGCCTCGCACGCGTTTCTGTCCCGGCCATTCGGCGTCGCCCGTGTGGTTCCCGGAGGCCGACAGTTCGACCCAGTGACGGTGACCGGTGGGACGTGTCGGTTCGGGAAAGTAGGTGTCGATCACGAGATCGTCGAAGCGAGCGACCGGCATCCGCACGGGATCGCTTAGCATCATCGCCGCGGGAGGAATCACTACGCTCCGCCGGCCGTCGAACGTTATCGGCATGAACTCGCCTTGCACGGTTCCGTCCGCGGCGGCCCGCCCGAGGCTGGCCGCACCGATCTCGAGCGCCGGCGTTCCGAGCTCGTTCGTGAAGCGAACGCGCAACTCGTCTCCGTCGGCGTCCACCCGCAGCACCTGCCGCAGCGTCTGGTCAGCATAGGGTTCGAGATAGGCCGAGCGGCCTCCGGGCAGGAACGGACTGGGCGGCGATGTCCAGGCCGCGATCCATCGCGTACTCGGCGCTTCGTCCGTCGCCGGTGTACAGGCCCCGAGCAAGAGCGCTGCGACGAGCGCAACAAACAGTCCCCGAACGGTCATTCGCTGGTCACCTCGACTATCGGTACACTTCGATCAGGTACTGGACAGTCGGTACGGTACCGAGCTCGATCTCCCAGCCGGATTCCATCCGGCGACCGTTCAATGGTTCACCGATGGGCTGGGACGCGCCATCGAGCGGCGTCACGCGGACGGCCACGGCGCCGTCCAGCTCTCGTAACATCAGCCAGCCGCGTACCGGTTCGATCAGCGTCGGGCCCTTCCCCCACTGCTCCCAGAGTGTGTGGCGTTCGTTCCACTCGGACCCCGTGTTCTGCCAGCGGGCGCAGGCGGTCAGGAGCAGTCGGTCGGCGCGCTGGATGGGAAGTTCGCCGAGCGAGGACAGCGTAATCGTGGCAAAGTCGTTCCCGATCTCCGCTTTGAGATGCTTGGTCGTCCGGTCGGAGTTCTCCGCTATGAACCCCACCAGTGCCTGGCTGCGTGGCGTATCGATCGTCACGACGCCATGCTTGCCCGCCTCGACGTACCAGCTCAATTCACCGGTATCCGAACGATAGGGCGGTCCCGGCGGCGCGACGAAATCCCGCGTGGACTTTCCCTCGATCGTCCCGATGCGATTCCCGTGCACCAACGGCGTCGCCTTGGGGAAGCCGGGCGTGAAGAACGGCCTCTCCGCCTCCGGCAGGCGCATCGCCTCGTTGACCTGGTCGTGTGAATAGTTGCGTATCACGGTTTCCTGCGCCGGCATTACGTCGCCGCGCGTGAACAGGAGCGCACCCACCTTCATCTGCGTCATCTTCACGGGGTCGAGCGTAATATCGAACTCGTCGGCCACGTAGTGCTGCCATCCGTCCAGCGCCTTCGGCTCGAAGGTGTAGAAATAGATGCCGTCCCAGTCCTGGAAACCGGCGTACGAGGCGAGGATGGGTATCATCTCCGAGGCGTACTCGTTCGGATTGGGGTGGTTGACCTCGCTGACGGTAAAGGCTCGCTCGAGGAAAGGCGAGCGGCTCAGCTTCACGATCGTCGAGTCCAGCGGATCGTCGACCATCGGCGTGTCACGCCGACCCCAGATCGCCGGATGCTGCCAGTACACGTGCGCATCGATGAAGTCGAGCTCTGCATTCGCCCGCATCATCGGCGTGTTGGGTATCCAGTATGTGTGATCGGCATTGCCGATGACCAGTGACTTCACGCCGAGGTCGTTCTTGATGTACGCGTACATGTCGCGGAAGAAGCGCTTCTCCACATCTGCGAGGAAATCGGCCTCCGCGTAGAATCGCAATCTCGATGCCACGCTGAATTCACCCCGGGTGAGGCGCGGAATGGGAGCGCCTTCGGGTACACCGGATTCTTTCCGCATGGCGGCGATCTCTTCCGGACGGCGGTGCTCCGCCAGCCAGGCCTGGTACATGTCATCGAGCCGGTGTGCGTACCAGGGCGTCAGATCCAGCTGGAATGCCGGGTGATCGACGGTGAGCTCGCCGCGCAGCCAGTTTCGGAACCAGAACTCGTAGAGGGAATTCTCATTGACGATTTCCACGGTGACGATCGCGGGTTCTTCGCTGTACCTGGTTTTCGTATACGGGTTGTAATGCGTCAGCAGGCGCCTGGCGTAATCCTTTTGCAGTTCGATCAGCCGATCGCCGATGTACGTGAACCCTTTCCAGAGCCGCACGGCTTCCCAGTCGGGTATATTATCGGCAGCCTTGTAGCGCCGGCCCACGTTCAGATTGAGATTCGAATAAATGCCAGCCTGCTTCAGCTGGAAGATGAAGTAGTCGAGACGGTCCACCTGCTCCGGGTCGAAATCCGTGGTCGTATCCCGCGTACCGTCGATGAGGCCGGTCGGCGGCACCTTGAAACGGTCTCCTTCGTCGGCGGCCTCGAGCCGCTTCGCTTCCAGTGCCGCCTTTTGTTCTTCTGTCCGGGTGGGCATGTCGAGGAAGTGAAACCGGACCACGTTGATGCCGTTGCGAGCCAGTATCTTCGCCCACTTCTCCGCCTGGTCCTTCGGCGGAAGGTTGGTTCCGCCGCGCGTCCAGCCGGTCAGGTTGACGCCCCAGAGGCGCAGCCGCTCGCCGTCGCCCCTGGTCAGATGGCCGTCTTTCACCGTGACGAATCCGCTCGCCCCCGCCGGTTCCGTGCCGAGCAGGAACGAGACGTCGACGGGGCTGTTCGCGCTGTGGTCGTGATCGATCGAATACGACTGCCAGTCCACGGCGGCAGGTTCCGCGGGGTGGGCAATCCCCCAACTCAGCAGCGTCGAGAGGATGGCCAGTTTTGAAATCTTGTTCACGCTGTCTCCCGGTGGATGTCCGAATTTCGATGCAATTCAGTCGCGGAACGCAATCTTGAGTACATAGGGCATGTCGTCCGCCGGCGCCTGCGGCAGCCGGATTTCCAGGCCCTTCGCTGTCTGCTCCCACGCGACCTCGCCGTGGCCGAGCAGGCTCACGCTCGCGATCGGGCGCTCGAGATACGGCGTACCCGCGTAGAGCGTCTTGATCAGAGCGTGCCCGTCGCCCGGGTATTGCAGGCCGAACGCATACAACGCACCGGCCCGCGTCGTGAATCGGAAGTCTTCTGGCGTGTAGCTGCGCGTTGCGGCATATTCGACCTGTCCGGGCACGCGCCTGGGCTGAGAATGCGTCGGACCTTCGCCGTAATACAGGAACGGGCGCGAGCCGTAGATGCCCTCGCCGTTGACCTCGAGCCAGTCGCCCATCTGCAGCAACACTGCACGAGCCTTTTCCGGGATCGTGCCGTCGGCGCGCGGCCCGACGTTGAGTAGCAGATTGCCGTTCTTGCTGACGATGTCGATCAGATCGCCGATCAGGGATTTCGCCGTGCGATAGGAATCGTCCTGCACGTAGCCCCACGACCGGAGACTGACGGACGTGTCCGACTGCCACGGCGTCAGGCGCGTCCTGTCCATCATCCCGCGCTCGATATCGAACAGGGCCGTGCCCTCGACGAACTGTCCGCCCTTGTAGGTGATGGCGACGTCGCCAAACGATTTGGCTTCGGCCTCGTCGTAGTAATAAGCGGCAAACTTCCGCATCAGCGGTTCGAACAGCGGCGCCGCCGTCCACCAGTCGAAATACACCAGCTCCGGATGGTACTTGTCGACCAGCTCGCTGCTGCGCGCCATCCAGTCGTCCAGGAAGGCCTTGTCCGGCGGCATCCACAGCTGCAGCTGGTCGCCGTCCGGCCACGAATCCGGCGCATCGGCCGGCAATCCCATCGGCGCGGCCGGGCCATAGAGCCCGGCATTGCCTGGGTCGTTCACGTCGGAATCGTAGGTGCGGCCCACGTAGTACCACCACCAGTGCTCGGCCCGGTGCGAGGACAACCCGAAATGCAGGCCGTGCGCACGAATGGCACGCGCCAGCTCGCCCACGACGTCGCGCTTCGGGCCCATTTCCGACGCATCCCACTTGCTGAAGGCCGTGTCATACATGGCGAAGCCGTCGCAGTGCTCGGCCACGGGCACGACGTAGCGGGCGCCCGCGCGTGCGAACAACTCGACCCATGCATCGGGATCGAACTTCTCGGCGCGGAACATCGGGATGAAGTCCTTGTAGCCGAATTTCGACTGCGGCCCGTAGACGTTACGGTGGTACACATAGGCCGGATTGCCGGGCACGTACATATTGCGCGAATACCACTCGTTCGCGAATGCCGGCACCGAATAGACACCCCAGTGTATGAAGATCCCGAATTTCGCGTCGCGGAACCACTCGGGGTAACGGTATTGCTGCAACGAATCCCAGTTGTCCTTGAAACGGCCTTCTGCGATCTCCTGGTCGACGCGCTGCAACTGTGCACTTACGCGTGCCTGGTAATCCGCGTCATCTGCGGAGGCCTGCCCGGTGAACCCGAGCGCCAGGACCAGCAGGATTCCGATCACTCTGTACATCGTAGCTTGCTCCACTTTCTACCTCCGGGTTTGCAGCACTGCGACGCCCTGCGACTCGAGTTCGAGTGCGTCGCGAATCTCGCCGCCATCCAGTACATCGCGCATGGGGCCCGGCAGGTCGAGTCTGCGCGGCTCTCGCGAATGATTGATGAATACGAACACGTCACGTCCGTCTCCCCGCCGCCGCATCACGTCGACTTCGGCCGGCACGTTGCCGAATGCCGGGCCGGTGTCACCGACGAAACGGCGCAGCACTCGCGCCAGCAGGTCGGAATCCAGTATCGCGCCGACGTACGCGATGCGTCCCTGCCCGTAGCTGCGCTCGACGGCCGCCGGCTGTTCCGCGATCCACGGTGCGTCCGCGCCGTATCGCAGCAGGACCCGGGTGTCGCCCGCGGTCGGCTGGAGATGCTCGGCCCAGATCCTCGCGATCCCCTGCCCGGCGTCGCCCGTCACCGCGAATTCCTCGTCGAGGGCGTAGAACTGAGCGACGCGCGCGCCCAGTGCGTCGGCAAGCGGGCCCGGCTGGCGCTGTGGCCACAGCCGGTTGAACTCGTCTTTCATCCCCGAGCGTGGCCCGAGTACCAGGCATCCGCCCTTGCGCACGTAGTCGAGGAGCAGGCTTGCCTTGCTCTCGGGTATCAGATTCAGACTGGGCGCGAAGACGGCCTTGTACTGCGACAGCGGCGCGACGGGTTCGACGATATCGATCGCCTGCAGCGTTCCGTTCAGCGCGGCGCGCCACTCCAGCAGCACGCCGACAACGTCGTAGTCGCGGTGCTGGCGCTGGAATTCGATCGCCCAGCGGCTGTCGTAGTCGTGGATCAGCGCCACTTCGGACACCGGTGTCGTGTCCCGCAGCGCCTCCGACACCCGGCGGAAATCCCGGCCGATCCTCTGCATCTCCGGGAATATCGGGAGCGGTTCGCCATCCGGACCGACGATGCAGCCGTGGTATGTCTCCTGGCCGTTCAGGGCGTCGCGCCACTGCCAGAACAGCACGCCGTCGGCGCCGTGACCGACCGCGCTGAACGCCAGCGCCCGCGTCTCGCCCTTGTACAGCGCATTCGACACCGGCGCCCAGTTGACCGATCCCGGCTGCATCTCCATGACCCAGAAATTCTGGCGCTTCCAGCCGCGCACGAGTTCGTGACTGGCGCCGTTCCGGTTCGGCTGGATGTGGCCCTGACCGACGTAGTTGTCCCAGCTGATGAAATCCAGCTCGCGGCTGATCTCGGCCCGATCGAAGCGGTCGGCCCAACCCAATCCGCCGAGGTTCGTCGTGACGAACTGCCGCGGCGAGATCGCCTCGCGCAGAGCTTCGAGTTGATTGCGCTGGAAGCTCAGCCACGTGTCGGTGATATAACGCTTGGCGTCGAGCATCCAGCCCGGATTACCGGGATCTGCATTGAACGGAATCTGCGACCAGGCCGAATAGGTCTGGCTCCAGTACGCCGTTGTCCATGCGCGATTGAGCTCGCCCAGAGTTCCGTACTTGTTGCGCAGCCACTGCTGAAAACCCTCGCGCGCGGCGGCCTCGTACGATTCCTCGGTGTATTCGTTGCCGATCTGCCAGCCGATCACGCCGGGATCCGTGCCGAAACGCCGTGCGAGGCGCGATGCGATGCGGCGGCAGAATCGACGATAGCGCTTGCTGCTGATGGAAAAATGCCGCCGGCCGCCATGCTCGGCATAACGCCCGTCGGAGAACACCCGCCGAACGTCCGGATAGGCGGAGGTCATCCAGACCGGTGGCGCATCGGTCGGCGTGCACAGCACGATGCGGATATCCCGCGCTTCGGCCTCCCGGATGGCCTGCTCGATCCAGTCCAGGTCGAACTGTCCTTCGCGCGGTTCCATCGTGCTCCAGGCAAATTCGCCGATGCGCGCCACGTTGAATCCGGCGTCCGCCATCAGATCCAGGTCGCGGCCCCACGCCGAACGCGGCCACTGCTCCGGGTACCATGCCGCGCCAAGCCAGAGACGCTCGAACTGCTGCTGCCGCTCGTCGGCCGGCGGGGGAGCACCGGTTCCGAAAACGGGGGCGGCCGCGATGGCGCCCAGTCCGCCGAGTACGGCGCGCCGAGTCAGCGTGGGCGTCATTGCGCCACCGCCGCGGGTTCGTGCAGTGC
>JBAUVS010000364.1:0-2812 GCA_049583345.1 Woeseiaceae bacterium | reverse complement strand
TCGTCGGCGGCTACAACGTGTATCCCCGCGAGATCGACGAGTTGCTGTTCGCGCATCCGAAGATCCGCGAGGCGACGACGGTGGGGCGGCCGCACGAACGGCTCGGCGAGGTGCTGGTGGCGTTCGTCGTGGTGGACGACAGCGAGATCCTGGACGAGGAGCAGTGCCTGAGCTACTGCCGCGAGAATCTCGTGAAGTACAAGCGGCCCGTCGCCATACGCTTCCTCGAGGAACTGCCGCGGACCGCCGCCAACAAGATAGACAAGATCTCGCTGCGCAAAGCCGCAGGGCAGATCGACGTGAGCGAATAGAGCAATCAGGGGTGACTATCATGACAATCCGCGAAATATCCGTGTTGCTTGCACTCGGCACTCTGCTCGCTGCCTGCGGTGAGCGCCAGTCGCCCGGGGAGCCGGCAGCGCCGCCTGGGGCGGACAAGCCGGCGAACGTCGACGGCGCCCGGATCGTCGCGGCGGACTCCGAACCGGGCAACTGGATGACGTACGGCCGCACCTACAGCGAACAACGCTTCAGCCCGCTGGACGCGATCAACGCGGATAACGTCGCCGATCTCGGGCTCGCGTGGTACTTCGATCTCGACACGGATCGCGGCCAGGAGGCGACGCCGATCGTCGTCGACGGCGTGATGTACGTCAGCACCGCCTGGAGCAAGGTAAAGGCGCTCGACGCAGCGACCGGCAAGCTCATCTGGGCGTACGATCCGATGGTGCCCGGCAAGACGGCCGTCGTCGCATGCTGTGACGTCGTCAACCGCGGCGTCGCGGTCTGGAAGGGCCGCGTTTACGTCGGCACGCTGGACGGCCGGCTGGTCGCGCTCGATGCGGCGACCGGCGAGCCGGTCTGGAGCGTCCAGACCACCGATCCGGACAAGCCCTATACGATCACCGGCGCACCGCGGGTCGTGAAAGGCAAGGTACTCATCGGCAACGGCGGCGCCGAGTTCGGCGTGCGCGGCTACGTCACGGCGTACGACGCGGAAACGGGCGCGCAGGTCTGGCGCTTCTACCTGGTGCCGGGCGATCCGGCCAAGGGCTTCGAGTCGGACGCCATGGAGATGGCGGCCAGGACCTGGACCGGGGAATGGTGGAAGCTCGGCGGCGGCGGCACGGCGTGGGACTCGATCATCTACGATCCCGACCTGAACCTCGTCTATATCGGCGGCGGCAACGGCTCGCCCTGGAACCGGGCCATCCGCAGCCCCGACGGCGGCGACAACCTGTTCCTGTCCTCGATCGTCGCGGTCAACGCGGACACCGGCGAATACGTCTGGCATTACCAGGAGACGCCCGGCGAGTCCTGGGACTACACGGCCACGCAGCCGCTGATGCTGGCGGACCTTACGATCGGCGGCGAGACCCGGCACGTGATCATGCACGCGCCCAAGAACGGATTCTTCTATGTACTCGATGCGAAGACCGGCGAGTTCATCTCGGGCGACAAGTTCGCGACGGTGACCTGGGCGAGCGGCATCGACCCGGAATCCAAGCGGCCGATCGAGAATCCCGACGCCCGCTACGCGGGGCCGGCCCCGGCCGTCATCGTTCCGGGGCCCGGCGGCGCGCACAGCTGGCAGCCGATGTCCTACAACCCGAACACCGGACTCGTGTATATCCCGATTCAGGACGCGGGCTTCGCCTATTTCGACGACATGAGTTTCCGCAAGACCGGTCTCGGATTCAACGTCGGCGTGGACTTCGGCAAGGGCAGCATGCCGCAGGACCCGCAGGTCAAGAAGCAGATCCTGTCCGGCATCAAGGGTTATCTGCTGGCCTGGGATCCGGTCGCGAAGCAGGCGGCCTGGCGCGTCGAATACCCCGGGCCCTCGAACGGCGGCACGCTGACCACGGCCGGCAATCTCGTCGTGGAGGGCACGGCCGGCGGCGACATCGACATCTATCGTGCGGACAACGGCGACAAGCTCTGGTCCACGCACGTGCACACCGGCGTGCTCGCGGGCCCCGCCACTTACGAGGCCGGCGGCGAACAGTTCATCGCGTTGCCCGTCGGCTGGGGCGGCATCTATGCGCTGGCACCGGGCGAGGTCGGCCTGCTGTCCGGCAGGCTCGGTAACCACAGCCGCGTGCTCGCCTTCAAGCTCGGCGGCAAGGCGCAATTGCCGACCGACTCGCCCCCGCCGCCGCTCACGTTCACGCCGCCGGAAGCGACGGCAAGTGACGAGACCGTGGCAAAAGGCAAGGAGCTGTACAGCCGGCATTGCGGTGCGTGCCACGGCGACGCGGTCGTGTCCGCCGGGATGCTTCCGGACCTGCGGGCGACGCCCGGCATCGACGCCGCACTCTGGAAGTCGGTCGTCGTCGACGGCGTGCGGACCGATCGCGGCATGGTCTCGTTCGCGTCCGTACTGAGCGAGGACGACATCGCGGCGATCCGCGCCTACGTGATCGCCCGCGCGCACGAAAGCCTCGCACAGCAACGAGCGGGCGACGCGGCGCAGTAGGCCGGGGCGGGCGATGACGAAGACACCCGGTTTCTACGGCTGGAAATTACTGGCCGCGTTCTGGGTGATCCTGTTCATCAACCTGGCGTTCCCGGCGTACGGGTCGAGCGTCATCAATGCGGTCATGATCCGCGACCTCGGCCTGGATCGCCGCACGCTGGGGCTGATGGTATCGGTGTACATGCTGATGAGCGGCCTGCCGGGTCCGCTGGTGGCGATGGTCGTCAATCGTTTCGGCGTGCGCGCGACACTCGTGACCGGCAGCGCGATACTGCTGCTGGGCACGCTGTCGATGGCGACCGTCGTCGACAGCGGGGCGGGCGCGGTGGTCGC
>JBAUVS010000363.1:0-2637 GCA_049583345.1 Woeseiaceae bacterium | reverse complement strand
CGGGACGCCATCGTCGGCGCCGTGGCCGGTTATTTGAGCCTCTGGTGCGTCTATCAGCTCTTCAAGCTCGTGACCGGCAAGGAAGGGATGGGATATGGCGACTTCAAGTTGCTGGCCGCGCTCGGCGCCTGGCTGGGATGGCGGGACTTGCCGATGATCATCCTGCTGTCCGCGGTCGTGGGCGCGATCGTCGGAATCGCCCTGATCCTGTTCCGGGGTCGTGATCGCAGCGTACCGATACCGTATGGCCCGTATCTCGCCGCGGCGGGCTGGATCGCGATGCTCTGGGGGGATGCGATCACCGACGCCTACCTCGACCTGTTCGCGTAAGTGCCGGTCGGGGAGCGCAAATCCGGCGCACCGCTGCGGGTCGGGCTCACCGGCGGGATCGCCAGCGGCAAGTCCACAGTTGCCCGAATGTTCGAGGAACTTGGAGCGATCGTCATCGATACTGACGCGATCGCCCGCGAAGTCGTCGCCAAAGGCCAACCCGCGCTGGAGGCTATTCGCGCGCAATTCGGCGCCGACGTCATCCGCGATGACGGCGCGCTGGACCGCCGCGCAATGCGCCAACGGATCTTCTCCGATGCCGACGAGCGCCGGCGGCTGGAGGCGATCGTCCACCCGCGCATCCGAGCCGAGACCGTGCGTCGCGCGGAATCGGCCGGCGGCCCCTACCAGCTCATCGTCGTGCCCCTGCTGGTCGGATCGCCGCTGAGGGATTTCGTCGACCGCGTACTCGTCGTCGATTGTGACGAGTCGGCCCAGATACAGCGGCTGGTGGCCCGCGACGGAGAATCCGAATCCGGCGCCCGCGGCATGCTCGCCGCGCAGTCGAGTCGCGAGGAACGCCTCGCCATCGCCGACGACGTGATCCACAACGACGGCAGCCTCGAGGCTACCCGTCGCCAGGTTGCGACACTCCACGGGAAGTATTCGGGTGGCAACGGCGGCGACCCGGGCGTTCATCAAGCGACGTAAAGCGCAGCGAAGCGAGCTCCCGTCGAGCGGGACCGAGCCATGAGTGAGAAGAATGCCCGGGTCACCGTCGCAGGAGCCAAATAGTACATTTGCCTGGCCGGAATCGGTAGCGCAGAATACGCCGATGGCGAAACCCGCGAGTCACGTTGCGCCGCGAGCGGCGGCGGTCGGCCCCAACTGCTACGAACAGCCCGTCTCCGAGCGCATGCGCACGTTCATGCGGCTCGAATTCCTGTACCAGCAATTGCTCCACAGCAGCGAGCTCGACAGCAACTGGGCGACGCGAGCGACGATCGCCGGTCTGCTGGAGATCATGGCGATCCTGTCGCGCGGCGACGTGCGCAGCGAAGTACACAAGGAACTGGACTATCAACTCGGCACCCTGGAGCGCTTTCAGAGTCAACCCGGCGTGGATTCCCGGCGGCTCGATGCCCTCATGCGCAACCTCGTCGAGAGCCGCGCGGAGGTCGACTCGATCGGAGCGCAATTTCTGCAGCCGCTGAAGGAATCCGACTTTCTCAATGCCATCAAGAATCGAAGCACGATTCCGGGCGGTACCTGCGAATTCGATCTGCCCGAATACAATCACTGGCTGAGGCAGCCATTCGAACGCCGGCTCCGGGACATCGCGCGCTGGATCGCCGCCATACGTCCGCTCTGCGACGCCGTGTCCGAGATACTCTGGCTGATCCGCGAGAGCGCCAGGCCGCAGGACAAAGTCGCGATCAACGGCATGTATCAGCACAGCATGCAGAAGGACGCGAACTGCCGTCTGCTGCGCATCAGCCTCAGGCCTGGCAACACGCTCTACCCGGAGATCAGCGGCAGCCCGCATCGCTTCACGGTGCGCTTCCTCGAGTGGTCCACGATCGACCGCCGCGCCGTGCAGACTGGCCACGACGTCCCCTTCCAGCTCAGCATCTGCTGAACGGGGAGTCACGCGGGAAGGCGGGGGCGGCCGCCTCCGGCGTTCCGCGTCGAGTTGAGTGGAATGGAACTTGTAGAAGCGCTGCTTGCCGGCGCGACCCGTCGCGGAGACGAGCGCCGCTCCTACAGGGATCGCAGGGCGTCGACGACGGGTTGATCTGCCGGCAGCAGGAGGTCCGCATCGAGTTCCCGGGCGTGTACCCAGCGCAATGCTTGTTGCTCCACGCCGCGCGGCTCGCCCTGCCACCCGGTGACGAGGAAGAACCACAGTCGGACCTCGCGGTCGGCGTACTGGTGGCACAGGTCGAGGAACGGCTGCGCCGTCGTGACGCGGATCCCGAGTTCCTCGGCCAGTTCGCGCGTGAGTGCGTCCATCGGCCGTTCCCCGGCGCCGATCTTGCCACCCGGGAACTCCCAGAGGCCATCGAATGGGCCGTCGTCCAGCCTTTGCGCGATCAGGACGCGGCCCGCGTCGTCGCGCAGGATTCCCGCCGCGACCCGGAAACGATTCAAGCCCGGGAGCCTGTCCGGCTAATGCACACTAAGGAAACTCTGATCAATTCGTCGTTGCGAGGAGCGAAGCGACGCGGCAATCCACAGGTCGTTGATTTCAAACACTGAATTGCTTCGCTTCGCTCGCAATGACGAATCGCTTTCCAATTGATCGGAGTTTCCCTAATTCAGCTTGCCGTGGCACTGCTTGTACTTCTTGCCCGAGCCGCAGGGACA
>JBAUVS010000362.1:0-4010 GCA_049583345.1 Woeseiaceae bacterium | reverse complement strand
CTGGTCTACGGCCAGATGAACGAGCCGCCGGGCAACCGCCTGCGCGTTGCGCTGACCGGCCTGACGATGGCCGAGGCGTTCCGCGACGAGGGCCGCGACGTGCTCATGTTCATCGACAACATCTATCGCTACACGCTGGCAGGCACCGAAGTGTCTGCATTGCTCGGCCGCATGCCGTCGGCCGTGGGGTATCAGCCGACGCTCGCCGAGGAGATGGGCGTTCTGCAGGAGCGCATCGCGTCGACCAAGACCGGTTCGATCACGTCGTTCCAGGCCGTCTACGTGCCGGCCGACGACCTGACGGATCCGTCGCCGGCGACGACCTTCGCGCACCTCGATGCGACGCTCGTGCTGTCGCGGCAGATCGCCGAGCTGGGCATCTACCCGGCCGTCGATCCGCTCGGCTCGACCTCGCGTATCCTCGACCCGAACATCATCGGCCAGGAGCACTACGACTGTGCGCGCGGCGTGCAGGCCGTGCTGCAGCGCTACAAGGAGCTGCAGGACATCATCGCGATCCTCGGCATGGACGAACTCAGCGAGGACGACAAGCAGACCGTCAACCGGGCCCGCAAGATCCAGCGCTTCCTGTCGCAGCCGTTCTTCGTCGCCGAGGTCTTCACCAACTCGCCCGGCAAGTACGTCACGCTTTCCGAGACCATCCGCGGCTTCAACGGGATTGTCTCCGGCGACTACGACCACATCCCCGAGCAGGCCTTCTACATGGTCGGCACCATCGAAGAGGCGGTCGAGAACGCGAAGAAGTTCCAGTAATGGCGACCCTGAAAATCGACATCGTCTCCGCCGAGGGCGAGATCTATACGGGCGAGGCCCGCATGGTGTTCGCGCCGGCGAAGATGGGTGAAGTCGGCATCGCGCCGCGGCATGCGCCGCTGTTGACCGCCCTGAAGCCGGGCGAGGTGCGGGTGGAGGATCTCGACGGTAACGAGCATTTCTTCTACGTCACCGGCGGCATGCTCGAAGTGCAGCCGCACTCGGTGATGGTGCTGGCCGACACGGCGCTCAGGGGCGATCAGCTCGACGAAGCCGCCGCGCTCGCAGCGAAAGAAGCCGCGGAGAAGGCGCTCGAGGGCGCCGCCGAGGAGACCGACCTCGCACGAGCGCAGGCCGAGCTCACCGAGGCCGAGGCGCGCTACCGCGCCGCCCAGAAACTCAAGGGCAAGAGATAGCACGGACGGCCGCGACGGTAACGCAGAAAACTGTTGACACCGGGCTCAATGGGTCTAAATTTCGCGCTCGACAACGACCCAAAACGGGTGTTCGCGAAATGGCGACAGGTTCACGCCCCGCAGCCGCCGAGCAGGCATCTGCGTCCTCTCCCCGACGGGATAACTCGAACGCGCCTGCGCCGAGCAGGACGCTCGGACCGGTCTCCGACCTGGAACGGCACCTGCCCACCGAATGGTGGCGCACGCTGTTCAACTCGGTCTACCTGCGCACCGACGGCGACGTCGTCGAGAATCAGGAAAATACCGCCAAGGACATCGACCTCGTGCTTGCCGCGGTCCGGCCCGCCGAGGACGACCGCATCCTCGACCTCTGCTGCGGCCAGGGACGCCACAGCCTGGAGTTGGCGCGCCGCGGGTACACCGACATCATCGGCATCGACCGCTCGCGCTACCTCGTGCGGCTCGCCCGCAAGCGGGCCAAGGGCGAGGGTCTGCCGGTGCGTTATTCGGAAGGCGACGCCCGCAAGATCCGCCTGCCCGAGAGCAGCCGCGACGCGGTCATCGTCATGGGCAACAGTTTCGGCTACTTCGAGCGCGAAGACGACGACGAGGCCGTGCTGCGTTCGATCCTGAGGGTTCTGAGGGGTGGTGGCACCCTGCTGCTCGACGTCGTCGACGGCGAGTGGATGGCGAAGAATTTCGAGGCGCGAAGCTGGGAATGGATCGACCAGGCACACTTCGTCGCGCGCGAGCGCGCGCTGGCCGAGGACGGCCGACGCATCATTTCTCGCGAGGTCGTGACCAACGCGAACCGCGGCATCATCGCCGACCAGTTCTATGCCGAGCGCCTGTATACGCGCGACGAGATCGCCGGGCTGCTCGAGCGTTCCGGATTTGTCGACATCCACTTTCACGGCACCGTCAGGAGCGACTCGACTCGCGGCCAGGACCTGGGGATGATGGCTCATCGCATGGTGCTGACCGCCAGGGCGCCCGAGAAGGCCCATGTCGCGGCAGTTGCCGCGAAGACCCAGTCGGTCACGGTACTGCTCGGCGACCCGCGCCTTCCCGACTCGGTGAAGCGCAACGGGACCTTCAACCAGGAAGACCTCGACACGATCAACCGGCTCAAGGAAGCGCTGGAGGGCCTCGACGGATTCCGCTTCAGCTACATCGACCATCACAAGCAGCTGATGCGCAAGCTCCTGGACGCGCCGCCGGCGTTCGTCTTCAACCTGTGTGACGAGGGTTATCGCAACGACGCCACGCTGGAATTGCACGTTCCCGCGCTGCTGGAGTTGCTCGAGATCCCGTACACGGGTTCCGGTCCTGCCTGCCTCGCGCTCTGCTACGACAAGGCCCTCGTGCGTGCCTGTGCCATGTCCCTCGACATCCCGGTCCCGGAGGAAACCATGTTCGCGCCCGGCGACCAGGCCGGCCACCTGCCGGGCGACTTCCCGGCGCTCTTAAAGCCCAGTCTCGGCGACAGCTCGATCGGCATTACCCGGCACGCCGTGGTCCACAATGCCGGCGAACTCGTGGCCTATCTCGATTACCTGGCGGGGACCCTGCCGGGCGTGCCGGTGCTGATCCAGGAATTCCTGTCCGGCCGCGAGTTCAGCGTCGGCCTCGTCGGCAACCCTGGCAAGTTCGAGGCGCTGCCGATCCTGGAAGTGGATTACAGCAAGCTGCCGAAGAGTCTGCCGAAGCTGCTGTCCTACGAGTCCAAGTGGCACCCGGAATCGCCGTACTGGACCGACATCAGTTACAAGGAGGCGGAGCTCGACGACGATACCAGCCGCGCGCTCGTGCAGAGCTCGGAGCGCCTGTTCCAGGCGCTCGCCTGCCGTGACTACGCGCGTTTCGACTTCCGCATGGATTCGAAGGGCGTCGCCAAGCTGCTCGAGGTCAACCCGAACCCGGGCTGGTGCTGGGACGGCAAGTTCAACCTCATGGCAAGCATGGGCGGCATCGGCTATCCGGAGCTGCTCAGGAAGATCGTCGATGCGGCGCGGGAGCGTTACCCGAATCTTGCCGCCTGAGCCGGCCGGCTGCCTCAGGGCGCCGGCTGCTCGTCATAGCTCCACCATCCCACGAGCCGGGTCTGCGGCCGGTGATGACCGAGGTGGTCGCGCCGCCAGGTATCGAAGCCGTCGAGGTCGACTTCCGCCGGAACCTGCCAGGACGGATCGCCGAAGTAGTACACCGTGTATTCGTCGAGAAACCCCGCATCGCGGACCCTGAGCAGCGTATCGAGGTAGGCATCCTCCGGCTGCGGCGTTTCCCGGCGCTTCTCCTCCCAGGTATCGAGCAACTGCAGGCGCGCCGAGAACTCACAGCCGTAGGACGTTGCCCGTGCCGGATCGTCGCCGCCGATGCCGAGCTGGCAGGCACTGCGGACGAGGCTGTACGTTACCCAGCTCTGCAGGACGGGATCGTCGTCGGTCAGCGCCCGCGGCGCAAGATGGAAGCTGTCGCCGTCCGTCACGCCGTCGCGGACGTAGACGGCCGGTTCGCAGCCGGCGACGGCGAGCAGTACGGTCACGGCGAGGATCGGTCTCATGCGGGCAAAGGATACGCCAGCCGGCGAGAAACCGGCCGCCACCCGGTTGCGGTATCATCGGCGGCCTTGCCCTGCGGGGCAGCGCACGCATCGAAACGAGGATCGTCCGGATTGGCTCTCAGCATCGTCATACTCGCCGCAGGCCAGGGCACGCGGATGCGCTCCGCTCTGCCGAAGGTGCTGCACGGCCTTGCCGGCAGACCGCTGCTCGCGCACGTGCTGCAGACGGCGAAGGGGCTGGCGGACGATGTCCGGGT
>JBAUVS010000361.1:0-1783 GCA_049583345.1 Woeseiaceae bacterium | reverse complement strand
GGCGCATAAGGCCAGTAGCTTCCAATCGTCTTTTTCCGAAAAAGGTGTCAGGTTTGTTTAATGCTCGATTTCTGGCGCCGCTGCTTCTTCGGACGTCCGGGCGGTAAACTGGAGATTCGCCGTCCGTCACGCGCTTCGATCTCGGCCCGAAACCTATATGGGAAGAAAATAGACTTGACACATTTTCTCAGAGAGAAAATAAATCCGACACCTATTCTGCACGCGATTGCAACCCTATGTTTCGCGGGAGTGGTCGCTGGTTGCAGCTTGGACCGGACGCAATACTACTATATTCGGCTTGAAGGACACGCGCTTCAGATCCAACAGTATGGACGAGCGAGTCCTGAAGCCCTCAGGGCCTTCTACTTCTTTGACCACAAGGACATGCCGGTTTCGTACTCAATCACCCGAGAAGAATATGAAATCTCAATCGTGTTCCCGGAGGATTCATATTGGACAAGGTTGGATTTCACCGCGAATGACTCGAACGGTCGATCACTTTATGTGGGGGGGGAATTGTCGGACCGCTGTACGCGCTTCACTCCCGACGAGGACGTAGGAATATTGGGAGACGAGGAGCCAACTGAACTATTGGGATTGTATTGGTCACGAGGGAACGGAAAAATGTGTGATGTCGAAGGTATTCATGTCAACCGCGCCTTCCCGCTGGAAATTTTTGTCTGGGACGGCGACGGAAACCTGTTGGGGACTGAAAAACTTAACTATCGGATAATGCCCAATGGCATTTACTGGTCGTGGGTGGGTTTGTAGCATCGTGCATATCCACGGTGTATGTTGATACTTTGGCCTGTGTAGCACCTTTGATAGTGGAAGAGCGATTTGGTAGTGGCTTCTTTGGCGAGTCGACAATATAGTTTGGTTTCATCTATTCGAAGTTACGGCAGAAAGCATCTACGGATTATCCGGCTCCTCTTGTCCACTCCGAACATTAATTGAAGTAATGTTCGAATAATTGCGCGGGATCGATGCGTAGTTCAATTGTGCGTAGTTATGCGGCGTCGGGCCGATGATGCAACAGGCGCCCTCTCGGCCCTTCAATGATTACAACTACTTACTGATTGCTGAACTAACTACGAACCAGGTCACCTGCCCGCGCCGTGCAAACGCACCCAAGCCAGCCTGCGTAGATATTGCGTGACGTAAAGCTTCAGCATGTGCCAGACCTTCGCCTGGTATTTATTCCGTCCGATTGACAAACAGCGTCTGCGTCGGATACGCGAACTCGATCCCTTCATTCCCAAACTGCTCGAAGATCTGCAGGTTGATCGATTGCTGGATGTCCATGTAGTGGTTGTAGTCTGACGACAACACGTAATACACAGTCTCGAACACGAGCGCGAAATCGCCGTAGGTCTTGAAGTGCGAGCGGTCGAAGCGCACGTCGTCCTCGGACTCGACGATTTCCCTGATCATCGCCGGGATCTTTTTCAGGTGTTCGACGCTCGTCTGGTAGGTCACACCGATGGACATGAGCACGCGCCGTTCGTACATGCGGCCATAGTTGCGGATCCGGCTGCTGAGCAGGTCGTTGTTGGAGAAGACCAGCTCTTCGCCCGACAGGCTGCGCAGCCGCGTCGTCTTGATACCGACCTTCTCGACGTTGCCGACGTGTTCGCCGACGCTCAGGAAATCGCCGACCACGAAGGGCTTGTCGAGCACGATGGACAGCGACGCGAACAGGTCGCCGAGGATGTTCTGCGCCGCCAGTGCGACGGCGATGCCGCCGACGCCGAGGCCGGCGACCAGCGCCGTGATGTTGATG
>JBAUVS010000360.1:0-1967 GCA_049583345.1 Woeseiaceae bacterium | reverse complement strand
ACTCCAGATCACCAACCGTTTCACGGTGTCTGCCGATCGCAAGGAGTTGCGCGTCTTCACGATCGTCGCCTCGAGCACCTCGCGCGTGCCGTTCACGATCAGCCGCTTCTACAAGCGCTACGACCGGCTGCCGCCGGATTTCCACTGCATCGAGACGCTCAGCATGAAACGCGTCTGCAGCATCGGGCCGCTGCAGCAATGAGCCGGAATCTGCACTCGCGTTCCGGTTGGCTCGTGCTGCTCGCGTTCGCGTTTATGCCTTGCCTCGCGGCCGAGCCGGCCCGCGACGTGAGAGCGCTCGAGGTGTCGATCCCGGTGTTCGACCCGGGGCTGCCGAAGGATCCGGCGCAGTACCGTGAGCTCGAGGTGTTCCCCCGCATCCGCAAGATCGAAGCGATGTTCCTGCCGTTCGTGCTGCGCGACGCGCTGGAAAAATCGCGCGAGTGGGGACCGGTGCGCGTCGTGCCCAAGCCGGATCCCGCTGCCGAACTCACGGTTGCGGGCACGATCCTGCGCTCGGACGGCGATACGCTGCAGCTCCGGATCACGGCGACCGACGCGAGCGGGCGTGTCTGGCTCGACAAGGCGTTCGGCAGCACGGTGACCGACGCCAATGCCCCGCAGGGCACCGCCGCCGGCATGTCGCGCTTCCAACCGCTCTACGACCGGATCGCCGCGGAACTCGTCACCGCGCGCGATGCACTCGACGAAAATGCGCTCGCACACGTCGCCGACATCTCGATCCTGCGCTACGCGACCGAGCTCGCGCCGGATGCGTTCGCGGGCTACCTGAAGACAAATGACGACGGCACGGTCGAGCTTCTGCGGCTGCCGGCGCGCGACGACCCGATGCTTGCGCGGATACGCCAGGTGCGCGGGGCCGAGGACGTCATCACCGACGCCATCGACGGCAAATTCCGCGAGCTGCATTCGGAGATCGCGTCCGTCTACGAGCTCTGGCGCGCCTACCGCCGCAAGTCGCTGGAGTACCGCGCCGAAGACGCGCAGCACGCCCAGGTAACGGCGAACGACGCGCCGCGCGGCAGTTTCGAACAGCTCGAGAACACGTACGACAACTACAAATACAGCCGCATCACGTCGCAGGAAATGGACCAGCTCGCCGTCGCGTTCAACAACGAGGTCGGCCCGACCGTCGACAGGATGGAAACGCGGGTCGCGGAGATGCAGGGCTGGGTCGACGAACGTTACGGCGACTGGCAGCGCATCCTCGGCGAGCTGTTCGAGGTCCAGACCGAGCCGGAGAAACCCCGCTCAGGGACCGGCGAAACAGACCACTGACACGGCCACGCAAGCACGCTGCGCGTCCGGGTTGCGGTACGAGTGGCGCTGGTCGCCGCGGAACACCAGCATGTCGCCTTCCTCGAGCACGTGCCGTGCGCCGGCGGCAATCAGCTCGATGCGGCCCTGCTCGCAGGTCAGGTATTCGCGGGTGCCCGTCGTGTGCGGGATACCGACCATCGAGCCGCCCGGCGCGAGTTCCATGCGCGAGATCTCCAGCCCGGGCAAGGCCTCGGGGACGAGCGGCCGCAGCCGCGTGCCCTGCCGGCGCCGCTCGCGCACCTGCGCCGCCGGAATCAGTTCGAACTCGCCCCGCGGCGCGCCGATGAGTTCCTCGATCGACACGTTCAATGCGCCCGCCACCTTGTTGAGCACGGCGAGCGTCGGGTTGGCGGTGCCGGTCTCCAGGCTCGCCCAGGTCGGACGCGGGACAGCCGAGAGTTGCGCCATGCGTTGCTGCGAGAGGCCGCGCGCCTCGCGCAGGCGGCGCAGGTTGCGGGCGAGATTTTCGCGGACGTCGGGCATGCCGGCAAAATAGCAAGTCGATGATAGATTGGCAATTCGGTTGTGATACTAGCAGTCGCAGGCGTAGCCTGCTTGCATCGACTACCGGAGACCGCCATGACGGTTCGACTGGAACATGCCAACCTCATCGTCCGCGACATCGA
>JBAUVS010000359.1:0-3929 GCA_049583345.1 Woeseiaceae bacterium | reverse complement strand
CGACAACGGAGTGATTGCCCTGGTTCATCCGGGTCTCCCTCAGCGAGAAATGATGCGGCATCCGGCGCGGACAGGCAATCGGTCGCGATATGCCGTTACTTGGACTGCATCACGTCGCCATCGGGGCTCGAACCGTAGACTGCCGGACGCCCGGTGTATTTTCTTGCCCGAGTGGGTCAGGACTTATGTCAAATGCGTTCGCCAACCTGCCGCTGCAGCGCAAAGTCGCGTTCACGCTACTGCTGGTGTTCGCCGCATTCTCGGTCCTGAGCTACGCGATCCTCACCGGCGTCATCACGCCCGCTTTCCACGACCTCGACCTGGCAGCCGCCCGGACCAACCTGATCCGTGCCGAACGCGCCATCCAGTCCGACCTCCACAACCTCAACGCCGTGACCGCCGACTGGGCGCGCTGGGACGACATGCACGACTACGCGAGCGGCATCAATCCCGCGTTCAAGAAGTCCAACCTGGACCGGCCCACGCTCACCAACCTCGGCCTCGACATGATGGCCATCTATTCGCTGGACCGCCGCCTGCTGTGGAGCCAGCTGCTCGTCGACGGCGAGGAACGCCCGCTCGACGAACTCGGCATCCTGGGCGTCGGCGATCGCGCCGCGGCCAGCCTGACCGGGCACGCCCACGAGGGAGACGTCACGGTCGGCCTGCTGCAGACCAGGCTGGGGCCGATGCTGATCTGCTCGATGCCGATCCTGCGCTCGGACGACGCGGGGCCGGTCGCCGGCGCCGTGGTCATGGCGCAATTCCTCGATGCGGCGCGGATGGAAGGCCTGCGCGAGCGCACGGAAGTCGACTTCCACTGGTACCCGGTGGACGAGTTCTCGCGGGAGACCGGTGTCGCGACCAGCTCGATCACCTCAAGTGAAGTCCAGGTCATGACGTCGGACCGCAGCATCTCCAGCTTCAAGATGATCACCGACATTTTCGCGGAGCCGTTGTTCGTGCTGCGGGCGGAGACACCGCGCCGGATCGCGGCGCTCGGCGACCGCACCGTCAACGTGGCGATGTTGTTCCTCGTCGTCACGGGCGTCTTCGTCACGATCATTATCTGGTACCTGCTGCGCAGCACGATCCTGAAGCCGATCGAGTCGCTCGCGGTCCATATCCGCAAGATCCGCCGGAGCGGCGACCTGTCGCACCGGCTGGACTTCGCCGGCAACGACGAGATCGGCTCGCTGGCCGGGGACTTCAATCGCCTGACCGAAGAGGTCAACGATACGCGCAAGGCGCTGCTGTTCCAGTCCTTCAAGGCCGGCAAGGCGGATACCGCGGCTGAAGTCCTGCACAACATCCGTAACGCGATGACGCCGATGATCAACGGTCTCGAGCGGCTCTCGAAGGCCTTCAAGACGGCCGACGGCCTGCGCGTGAGCGAGGCGACGAAACAGTTGGCCGACCCGGATTGCCCGCCGGACCGGGCGCAGAAGTTCCTGCAGTACATCGATGCCTCGTTCGATCGCATCCGCGCCGTCAACGCGGAGGCCGCCGAAGACATGAACATGGTGGCCTCGCAAGCGAGGCAGGTCGAGGGAATCCTGGCCGACCAGGAGAAGTTCGCGAATGCCGCACCGCTCGAGGAGGACGTCGTCGTGCGCGAAGTCATCGGCGAGGCGGCGCACGTGATCCCGAAGGATGCATCGACCCGGGTCGCGCTCGAGATCGATCACACGCTGGCGCGTTATCGCGTGCGGGCACACCGGATCGGCCTGCTGCAGGTGCTCGGCAACCTGCTGCTCAACGCCTACGAGTCGATCGAACGCGGCAACAAGGGGTCCGGGAAGATCTCGCTGTCCGCGTCCGACCTGGTGTTCGACGACAAGCAGATGGTCCGCCTCACGGTGCGCGACGACGGCACCGGCTTCGACGGCGAGACGAGCGAACGAATCTTCCGCCGCGGTTTCACATCCAAGGCCCCGGGCTCGACGACGGGGCTCGGGTTGCACTGGTGTGCCAACGCCGTGCGCGGCATGGGCGGCTGGATATCGGCCGAGAGCGAAGGCACCGGCAAAGGTGCCGAATTTCATGTGCTGCTGCCGGTGGCACAGGGAGGTTTCTCATGAACACCCACAGCGAGCAACACAATATCCGCGTCCTGATCGCCGACGACGACGAGTACGTGCTGGCCGCGTACCGCGACGCCTTCGCCGAGCCCGAGCCGACCCAGCAGATGCGTGCGCTCGATGCACTGACCGCCGAATTGTTCGAGCCCCGCGCGGAGCCGGAGGACGAGCCGCACTTCGATGTCGTCGCCTGTTCGCAGGGCGCCGATGCCATCTCGATCGCCCGGCGCGCGGCGCGCGACGGCCAGCCCTTCGACGTCGTCATCCTGGACGTGCGCATGCCGCCCGGCATCGACGGGGTGGAGACGGGCAGCCGGATCCGGGAGCTCGATCCCGATGTCGAGATCGTGTTCGTCACCGGCTATTCGGACGTGCCGATCGAAGAGTTGCAGCGCCGCGTCCCGCCGCCGATGAAGCTGCATTACTTCAGCAAGCCGTTGTCGTTCACGCAACTGGCGCAGGACGTGGCACACATGGTGCGCGCGCACTGACCGGAGCCGTAATGAAAAACAAGAACAAACCGGCAATGAACCGCATCCTCGCCGTCGACGACGATCCGGCGATCGTCGCGGAATACCTGCGCTGTCTGGGCGACGACTACGAACCCGACAGCGCGACGACGACCCTGTCCGAACTCGAGAAGGTGTTGTTCGGCGACGACACGGACGACAGCGGCGCCGCGCACTTCTCGGTCGAGACCCGCGGCCAGGGCGACGAGGCCGTCGCGGCGGTCGCCGAGGCGACCAGGGCGGGACATCCCTTCGCCATCGTGTTCCTCGATATCCGCATGCCGCCCGGCATGAACGGTATCGAGGCCGCGAAGCAGATCCGTGCAATCGATCCCGACGTCAATATCGTCATCGTCACCGGATCGGTGAACGCCGAGGTGGACAATCTCGACGCGGAAGTGCCGCCGGCGGACCGGATCTTCTTTTTCAAGAAGCCGTTCCACGCGGCGGAATGCCGCCAGCTCGCCGCGGCGCTGTGCGGCAAGTGGCACGCCGACATGGCGCTGCGCCGCGCCAACGAGCTGCTCGAGCAGCGCGTCGAAGAACGCACCTCGGCGTTGCACAAGCTCGCGTACTACGATCCGGCGACGCGCCTGCCGAACCAGTTGCTGCTGCTGGACGAGTTGCAGATGCTGATCGACCACGCCGAAGACACGGACGGCGACACGGTCGCCGTCCTGCTCGATATCGATCGCTTCAGTTTCCTGAACGAGACGATGGGTTACGACGCCGGCACGGAATTGTTGCGTTCCATCGGCAACCGCCTGCAGCGCGCGCTGAGCGGAGACAGGAAGCAGCCCGGCGCGGTGATCGGGCGCTTCGGCGCGGACGAATTTGCCGTGCTCATGTCGGGCGTGGAGCCCGGAGACGGCGTCGGCATGCTGGCCGACCGCGTGAAGCGCATCGTCGAGGAGCCCTTCCTGATCAACGGCCGCGACCTGTTCCTGAAGGCCAGCATCGGCGTGGCCTGGCATCCGGTGCACGGGCGGGATTCGAAACTGATCTTTCGCTGTGCCGAAGCCGCCCTGCATCGATCGATGCGCAATCCGGAACACCCGATCACCTTCTACCACAACGAGATGCGCTATCACGCGCGCCACAAGTTCGACCTGGAGACAGAGTTCCGCGCGGCGATCGACGAAGGACACATCCGCGCCTGGTACCAGCCGCAGCAGGACATCGCGAGCGGCGAGGTCGCCGGCGTCGAGGCCCTGGCGCGCTGGGTCCGTCCGGACGGTTCGGTCGTGATGCCCGACGATTTCGTGCCGCTCAGCGAGGAGATGGGCATCTCGGACCTGCTGTTCGAGACGATCATGAACGACGTCTGCAACGATCTCGC
>JBAUVS010000358.1:0-1910 GCA_049583345.1 Woeseiaceae bacterium | reverse complement strand
TGGCCTGAAAATCCGTGCCGTCGCCCGTGTCCTGACCCCCGCCCGCAGGGCCGACCCAGTAGATCGTCCTGCCGTGCGCGTCCTGCGCCTTGACGACCGGCTCCGACTTGTGGCGAAAGCCGAGTCGCACGGCCTGTATTCCGGTCAATTCCGCGTAGGGCCGATCGGGGACGTTGACGTTGAAAATGATCTCCGACGGCAACGACTGCCGGTGCAGCCGCTGCACGAATTCGGTGGCAACGCGTGCCGCGGTCTCGAAGTGCGTCAGGTGCTGGCCCACCAGCGACACCGCGATCGTCGGCAGTCCGAGGAAACGCCCCTCCATCGCAGCGGCCACGGTGCCGGAGTAGATGACGTCATCGCCGAGGTTGGCGCCGTGGTTTATCCCGGACACCACGAGGTCGGGCTCTTCCTCCAGGAATCCGGTCAATGCCAGGTGGACGCAGTCCGACGGCGTGCCGTTGACGCAGTACCGGTTGTCCCCGACCTGCCGGATGCGCAACGGATCCTCGAGCGTCAGGGAATGGCTCGCCGCGGAGCGGTTCCGATCCGGCGCGACGACGACGATGTCGGCGATTTCGGCGAGGGCCTCTGCCAGCACGTTGATCCCGGTCGCCTGATAGCCATCGTCGTTGCTTACGAGGATCCTCATACGGGTACGGGGGTTTGGCGGCTCGGGAGGCGCTCACTATACTCACTGTGGAGCGCCCACCATAGCCTGAGGTTGTCGCAGTGAAGGACCACGATTCCAAGCTGTTCCGTCGTGAGATGGCGGATGCAAAACCGCTGCAACAGCCGGATCGCGTCCACCCCGCGCCGAAGAAACCCGGCCCGCGGGCGCGCTTTGCGCGTGCCGAACAAAGACAGGTCCTGCGCGAGAGCCTGCTCGCGGACGTCGACACGATCGAAGCCGCCAACGGCGACGGACTGCACTTCCGGCGCCCCTCGGTGAGCCGCCGTACGATGCGCCGCCTGGCACGCGGCAAATTCAGCGTGCAGGCCGAGATCGACCTGCACGGCATGACCGTCGCGGAGGCCGGGCCGCGCCTCGCCGGGTTCCTGGAGGACTGCATCAGGCAAGGCCGCCTGTGCGTGCGGGTCGTGCACGGCAAGGGGCGCGGCTCCGGCGAACGCGGCCCGGTACTGAAGCGCAGTGTCGACAAATGGCTGCGGCGATGGGACGCCGTGCTGGCCTTCGTCTCGACGCCGCAGGTCGACGGCGGCACCGGCGCCGTCTACGTCCTGCTGCGCAAATTGTAGGAGTGGCGCTTGCCGCCGCGACCGGTCGCGCTGCAAGCAACGCTGCTACGACGAAGCGATCTCGCGCAGGACGGACGTCGCGTAGCCGCCGCGGCCGAGTTCGAATTCGAGCCACAGGCAGTCCGCTTCGAGGTCCATGCGCAGTTTGCGCACCGGCAGGCGCAACGGGCGCCGCGCCGCTTCCACGCGAGCCGCGACGAGGCCCGCGACGAGATCGGCATGCTGCGCCAGGATCGCCTCCTCGACTTCAGCCGCCTCGCCGCTCGGCCTGGGACCGCCGTCACCGGGCAGGCCTCCGGTCGGATGGATATCGAACGCACGGCAACGCCCGGCCAGTTCCGGGGTCACGGTATCGACGGCGAACACGCTGGCAGAACCGTCGAGGTTGGCAAGTTCGCCGGGGAGCAGCGTGTTCCAGGTACCGTCGCGCACGCGTGCATCGAGCTGGGCGTTGAACAGCGACGAGCGAACGGCGGAGATGCCGATGCCGCGACGGTGCCTCGACATCCGCCGTCCCGCCAGCGCCGCCCGACCCGTCTCGACGTTACGGCCGCCGTGTCCGAAGCGCTGGGCACCGAAGTAATTAGGGACCCCGAGCGCGTCGATGCCGGCGATGCGCTCGGCGATCGCAGCCTCGTGCGTGCCGAGGC
>JBAUVS010000357.1:0-2304 GCA_049583345.1 Woeseiaceae bacterium | reverse complement strand
AACCTGCGCATCCGGCGCGTCTTTCTCACGCGCAAGGGCAGGACCTTCGTGCGGCAGTGGCTGGCCGAGACGGTCGGTGATGTCGTCGAAGAAGAATAAGCGCCAGGGGTCCCTGGCAACCTAGAGTCCGAGCTCGTCCAGGACCTGCGTAGTTCGCTCGTAGCCCAGCTCGGCCATCTCCGAGGCCCGGTAGAATTCGAAAAAGCTGCAGGCGTTGCGTGGAATCTCGACGGTCTTGTCGAGTGCGTAAGCGGCGAGCTTGAGTCGTGCGATCGTACCCTGCATGACATCGATGGATTTCGTGAGCAGCTCCACGGCATCCGGCGAAGCCGGGTCCGTTTTCTCGCTTGCGACCAGGTCGTTGATGAAACCGGCGATCTTCTCGCGATAACCGGGATTGGAAGATTCCCCGGCGTCCCGGGAGCGCCGTTCAGGAGCCCGATATCGCTGGGAGAATCCATTCAGATTGACGGCGATAGTCAGGTCGGTCGCATCGTTGAGGGTCGGTGCGACCGGGATCGGGTTGATCAGTCCTCCGTCGACGAGAGACCGGCCGTCGATCTCGACCGGGCTGAAGATACCCGGTACCGCGGTCGATGCACGGATCGCCCGAAACAGGGGGCCCTTGTTGAGCCAGATCTCGCGCTGATCATCGATAGACGTAGCGACGCAGGTGAAGCCCCGCGGAAGGTCCTCAATCTTTTCTTCGCCGATCAATTCCCGCAATACATCGAAGACACGCTCGCCCTTGAAGAGGGAGGTTCGCGTAAACGAAAAATCGAGCAGCTTCACGACGTCGTTCTTATGCAGCTCTCGCGCCCATTCGGCGTACGTATCGAGATGCCCGGCCGCATAGACTCCGCCTATCACGGCGCCCATGGACGTACCGGCGATATTCCGGATTTCCAGGCCGCGTTCCTCGATGGCTCGAATGACTCCGATGTGAGCGTGGCCCCTCGCGCCGCCGCTGCCGAGGACGAGCGATACCGTCAGGCCGTGTGTCGAGTCGGGCATGCGAGAAAACGGGGCATGGGTTCGGATTTCGCGGGCCAGGCGCCATACTACGGCAAGGCAAAGCAATTCGGCCATGCCGATCATGAAAACGGAGACAGACGCGCCATGAGCGGGATCCCCGCCGGCACACCAGGCGGGCAGCCCGGGAGGATCGCCAGGAGAATGGCTATCGCCACCGTCCTGATGCTGATCGTGGTCGGGCTGATCTATGCCGCGACGCCCGCGCTGGTCGCACGGCTCGGCCCGCGCCTGGCCACACGCCTCGGGCTGGACTCGCTCACAATCGAGATCGGATACCCGGGATTACATGGCGTCGAGCTGCGCCGGCTGGCGCTGGCAAACGATGCCTTCGAGCTTGTCGCGAACGATGCGACCGTCCGCTATTCCTTTGCCGGCATCCGTAGCAGACGCCTCGACTCGGTGGAAATCGGGACCCTCGAGGTCAGCCGGTCTCCGGCCGCGGCCGCACCGGCGACCAGGGCGCCGGACGCCTGGCAGGTCCCGAGCTTGCCTGTGGATCATCTGCACATCGAGCACCTTACCCTGAGATCCGCGGACATCGGCTTCCTCGGCCGCGGCCACGCCGAGATCGGCGAGGGAACGCTTTCGGTGGCCATCGACGGCCTCGAACCCGCGGCGGCCAGCCGCCTGTCGCTCACGGCATCGCTCGATCAGAGCGGCCGTTATCAGGCGAGCTTCGGCGAGCGCGGCGACACGACCGTCGACTTCCTGCGCATGCGGGGTCTTATCGGCAGCGACGCGATCCACGTCGACGCCGACGCAGACCTCAGTGGCTTTCCTCTTGCACTGCTGGCCGACATGGCGGGTCTTCCGCGGGGGACCGGCCGCGTTGCCGCGGTCGTGCACACCGACATCCCCTGGCCCTTGCCGGAATCGCTCGACTGGCGGCAACTGAACATCGGCATTCCGACCTTTACGGTGCAGTGGCGCTCGAGCCGACCGGATCTCGCGATCGACGAGGCATCGGGGAGCCTGGCTGTGACAGACGGGCGAGTCGACGGGTCCCTGACGGGCCGCATCGTGTATCAGGCGCCGGGAGGCCGTCTCGAACTGCGCTTGCCCGCACAGCACCACTACACCTTCGACGGCAGCACGCTGAAAGGCGCCGGCGGCCCGATACTGCAGATCGCCAGCGGCACGGACCGGCTCACGGCCACCCTGCATTCCTATTCGGCCGTCGACGCGCCGGACCGCGCCCTGGCGGTCGATGCCGACGTCAGCGCCAGCGTGGCGGATGTCGGCGTCGAAGGTCGCGCGGCGGGCGAGTTG
>JBAUVS010000356.1:0-1593 GCA_049583345.1 Woeseiaceae bacterium | reverse complement strand
GATCTGACCCGTGACGGCGCAGAACCCGCATGCCGGATCAGACGCGCGCGCACGCGAGGCGAGGACGACGCTGTCGGTATACGGCCAGCTGCCTTTCGTGCCGGAACGCGCGGCCGGCTGCGACATCATCACGAGCGACGGCCGGCACATCCTCGACCTGTACGGCGGCCACGCCGTCGCGGCGCTCGGCTACGGGCACCCGCGCCTCATCGGCGCCGTCAGTGAACAGAGCACCCGCCTGCTGTTCCAGAGCAATGCCGTCGCGCTGGAGATACGCGCCCGTGCGGCCGAGAAACTCCTCGGCGTCGCGCCTGACGCACTGTCGCGCGTGTTTTTTGTCAATTCCGGCGCCGAAGCCAACGAGAACGCGTTGCGCATGGCTTGCGTGGTGACACGCCGCTCGAAGGTGCTCGCGGTGACACACGGCTTCCACGGCCGCACCGCCGCGGCCGGGGCGGTCACCTGGAATTCATCGAAATGGTACGGCTTCCCTGCGCGACCGTTCGACGTCGACTTCATCCCGCGCGACGACTGCGAGGCCGCCGAACGCATGATCGGCCGCGACGTCGCGGCGGTGATCGTCGAGCCGGTGCAGGGCGTCGCCGGCGCCTACGACCTGTCGGCCGAATTCCTCGATACGCTGCGCCGGCGCACGCAGCACGACGGCGTGCTGATGATCGCGGACGAGGTCCAGTCCGGCATCGGTCGATGCGGACGGTTCTTCGCCGTACAGGCGCACGGCATCGTGCCGGACATCATCACCAGCGCAAAGGCGCTCGGCGGCGGCATACCCTGCGCGGCGATTCTCGTGCGCGAGGACATTGCGGCGCATTTCGGGCCGGGCGATCTCGGTTCGACGTTCGGCGGCGGCCCGCTCGCCGCCGCCGCGATCGTCGCGGTCATCGAGTCGATCGAGCGCGAGGACCTCTTGCAGAACGTCCGCGATCGCGAAGCCGAGATTCGCGATCGCTGCCTGAGAGGGCCCGTGAAAAAGATCCAGGGCATGGGTCTGCTGCTCGGCCTGGTCTGCGACCGGCCGGCCGTCGAGGTGCGTAACGCCCTGCTGGAGCACGATATTTTGACCGGGACGAGCGCCGATCCGGAGGTGTTGCGTGTCCTCGCGCCGCTGGTACTGGAATCCCGTCACGTCGAACACCTCGCCGATGCGCTGGACGCGCTCGCGCCGGCAACCGACAACACCAGGAAAACCCGATGAAGAAATTCAACGACCTCGCCGAGTTCAGTAACGAAGAGATCCGGTCACTGCTCGATCTCTCCGGGCGCCTCGACGCGCAGCCGGAACCGGAGGCGCTGCGCGGCAAGGTGCTGTCGCTGTTGTTCCTGAGTCCGTCGCTGCGTACGCTCGCGTCGTTCCAGGCCGCGATGACGCGCCTCGGTGGCGGCTCGTTCGTCATCTCACCGGACATGTCGATCCACGGCCTCGAGACGCGCCCGGGCATCGTGATGGACGGCGAGGCGGCCGAACACATCCGCGAGGCGGTGCCGGTGATCGCATCCTACGGCGATGCGATCGGCATCCGCGCGTTCGCCGAACGCCGCAACCTCGAGCACGACATGGCCGAGACGGAATTC
>JBAUVS010000355.1:0-8637 GCA_049583345.1 Woeseiaceae bacterium | reverse complement strand
TCGCAATGACGGGAGGCACGCTCCTCGCAATGACGGGAGGCACGCTCGTCGTAACGACACGAATCGTCTTGTGATGAATTACCCGACGGCGACGCGGGCGTTGCGGAACATGCGCATCCAGGGGCCGTCGGCGCCCCAGTCGTCGGGATGCCAGGAGTTCTGGATCGTGCGCGCGACCCGTTCGGGATGCGGCATCATGATCGTCACGCGGCCGTCTTCGCTGGCGAGCGCGCAGATCCCGTCGAGCGATCCGTTCGGATTGGCCGGGTAGCGATCGGCGACATTGCCGAAATTGTCGACGTAGCGCGCCGCGATCAGGTACGAGGCGGCGTAACGGTCGGCGTCGTCGTCGAAGACGACGCGGCCTTCTCCGTGCGAGGTCGCGATCGGCATGCGCGAACCCGCCATCCCCTGCAGGAAAATCGACGGACTCTCGACGACTTCGACCAGGCTGAGGCGCGCCTCGAACTGTTCGGACCGGTTGCGGACGAAGCGTGGCCAGACCTCGGCGCCGGGGATCAGCTCGCGCAGGTACGACAACATCTGGCAACCGTTGCAGACGCCCAGGGCGAAAGTGTCGGACCGCGCGAAGAATGCCGCGAACGCCTCGCGCAGGCGCGCGTGATAGAGGATCGACTTGGCCCAGCCGCCGCCGGCGCCGAGTACGTCACCGAACGAGAAGCCGCCGCAGGCCACCAGTCCCTGGTAGTTGTCGAGGCTGTCACGCCCGCTCGAGAGGTCGCTCATGTGCAGGTCGACGGGCGTGAATCCGGCACGCAGCAAGACGGCCGCCATCTCGTACTGACTGTTGACGCCCTGCTCGCGGAGCACGGCGACGCGCGGGCCTGCCGTGGCACGCCACGGCCGCGCGATATCGTCGTTGGCATCGAACGTGAGCCGCACGTTCAAGCCCGGATCGTCGTCGTCGAGCTTGGCGTCGTATTCTTCCCTTGCGGTCTGCGGATTGTCGCGCAGCGCCTGGAGGCGGTAACTCATCCCGGACCACGCACGCTGCATCTCACGGCGGGGCAGCTCGAGCAGGAGTTCGTCCTCGTGCTGCAGCCTCAGCATCTGCCCGGGCTCGACCCGGCCGATGGCCGTGGCGCTCGCGCCGACCCGGTCGAGCACCATCTGCACCTGCGTCAGCTTGTTCTTCGCTACCTGCACGACCGCGCCCGGCTCCTCGCTGAACAGCTGTGCGAGCACCTGGTGCTTCTCGCCGCCGAGCTTCAGCGTCGCGCCCAGCCGGCTGGCGAAGATCATCTCGGCGACGGTGGCGAGCAGCCCGCCGTCGCTGCGATCGTGATAGGCGAGCAGCATGCCTCTTTCGCCGAGTTCCTGGATCGCCGCGAAGAAGCGTTGCAGGCGGTCGGGGTCGTCGAGATCCGGCGGTTCGCCGCCTAAACGCCGATACGCCTGTGCGAGGCAGGAGCCGCCGAGGCGATTGCGGCCGTTGCCGAGATCGAAGAGCAGCAGGTAGCTCGGCTCGTCCACCGCACGAAGCTGCGGCGTCAGGTGTTTCCAGACGTTGCCGACCGGCGCGAAGGCCGACACGATCAGCGAGACGGGGGCGACGACGCGATAGTCGGCGCCGTTATCGGCCCAGGCCGCCTGCAGCGACAGGGAGTCCTTGCCGACCGGGATCGCGATGCCGAGCCTGGCGCACAACCCGTCGCTGACGGCCTTGACGGTGTCGAATAGCCGCGCGTCCTCTCCGGGGTGACCGGCAGCGGCCATCCAGTTGGCCGACAGGCGGACTTTGCGGATGTCGCCGATGGGCGCCGCGGCGATGTTCGTGATCGCCTCGGCGACGGCCATCCGGCCCGATGCCGGGGCATCCAGTACCGCGAGCGGCGTGCGTTCGCCCATCGCCATCGCCTCGCCCGTCTCGCTCTCGAAGCCCGTCGCCGTGATGGCGACGTCGGCGACCGGCACCTGCCAGGGGCCGACCAGCTGATCGCGCACCGTGAGGCCGCCGACCGTGCGGTCGCCGATATGGATCAGGAACGATTTGTCCGCGACGGCCGGAAAACTCAGCACACGCAGCACCGCGTCTTGCAGGTCGATGCCGGACAGGTCGAGCGGTTGCACGGGCCCCGCTTCGTGGCGAACCTCGCGGGTCATCTTCGGCGGATTGCCGAGCAGCATGTCCATCGGCAGGTCCACCGGGCGCTCGCCGAGTTCCGCGTCGTCGACGACCAGCAGACCGTCGTCCGTCAGCGTGCCGATGACCGAAACGGGACAGCGCTCGCGTTCGCAGATCGCGCCGAATTCCGCCAGGCGGTCCCCGGCCACGATCAACACGTAGCGCTCCTGCGCCTCGTTGCACCAGATCTCCAGCGGCGACATGCCGGGTTCCGCGCTGGCGACCTCGCGCAGGTCGATGCGTGCGCCGCGACGGCTGTGGTTCACGGCTTCGGGCACGGCGTTGGACAGGCCGCCCGCGCCGACGTCGTGGATCAGCAGGATGGGGTTGTCCTTGCCCATCTGCCAGCAGCGGTCGATGACCTCCTGCGCCCGGCGCTGCATCTCGGGATTGCCGCGCTGCACCGAGGCGAAGTCGAGTTCCTCGCTGCTCGCGCCGCTCGCGAGGCTGGAGGCGGCGCCGCCGCCGAGGCCGATCAGCATGGCGGGACCGCCGATGACCACGACGCGCGCGCCGACCGGCACGTCGATCTTCTGCGCGTGTTCCGCGCGCACGTTGCCCACGCCGCCGGCGATCATGATCGGCTTGTGGTAACCGCGGATCTCGTTGTCGGGCAGGCCCGGCACCTGCGTCTCGTAGGTGCGGAAATAGCCGAGCAGGTTCGGCCGTCCGTATTCGTTGTTGAAGGCAGCGCCGCCGATCGGGCCTTCGATCATGATATCGAGCGGCGTGGCCATGCGTCCGGCGCGCGGGAAGTCGATCTCCCACGGTTGTGGATAGTCCGGGATCTGCAGGTGCGAGACCGTGAAGCCGGTCAGCCCGGCCTTGGGCTTCGCGCCCAGCCCGGTCGCGCCCTCGTCCCGGATCTCGCCGCCCGCCCCGGTCGCGGCGCCGGGGAACGGCGATATCGCCGTCGGGTGGTTGTGCGTCTCGACCTTCATGAGGATGTGCACGGGCTCGTCGACGTAGCCGTATTCGCCCGTGTCCGGCGCCGGCAGCAATCGCTGGCCACGCCAGCCCTCGATGACGGCGGCATTATCCGAGTAGGCGGACAGCACGCCGTCGGGACTCGCCTCGGTCGTCGCGCGGATCATCCCGAACAAGCGTTCGGCGCGTGCCTCGCCGTCGATGACCCACGCCGCGTTGAAAATCTTGTGCCGGCAGTGCTCGGAATTGGCCTGCGCGAACATCATGAGTTCGACGTCGGTCGGGTCCCGTCCGAGCGTCGAATAACTCGCGGCGAGATAGTCGATCTCGTCGTCCGACAGCGCCAGGCCGAGCTCGGCGTTCGCGGCGAGCAAGGCGTCGCGGCCGCCGGATGCCAGCGGCACCCTCGACATCGGCGCCGGCTCGTGCGCGGCAAACAGCGCGGCGGCATCCTCGCCCGCATCCAGCAGCGTCTCGGTCATGCGATCGTACAGCGGTTCGGCCAGCGCGTGCACGTCGCGATCGGCGACGCTGCCCCTGAAGCTCAAGCCGTAGCAGATGCCGCGCTCGATGCGTTCGACGTCGTCGAGGCCGCAGGCGACGGCGATATCCGTCGCCTTGCTCGACCAGGGCGAGATCGTGCCCGGCCGCGGCACCGCGTACAAGCGCCGTACGCCCTTGCCCAGCGCGGCTTTCGCCTCGCCCGACAACAACAGGGCGTTCAGGCGCTCGCGCTGTTCGCGATCGAGCGCACGCCTGGCGGCGACGAAATAGCAGTAACGCGCCGCGACCGCCTTGACGCGTTCGTCGCGGTGCTGCAATTCGCGCAGGAGTTTGGCGAGCCGGAAATCCGACAGCGCGGCCTGGCCGGGCAACTCGAGCACTTCGATGCGAGTCTGCGTGTCCAGGTCCGTAGCGGGTGTCGACAAGCGGTCGCGGCCTTGTTCGTCAGTGGTCCGGGGAGTAAGCGAAGATCATACCCGAGTGACGTCGGGCTGCAACTCAGGTACACGGGACGGTGGGGGCGGACGCCTCCGCCGTCCGGTCATTGCGAGCGAAGCGACGCAATCCAGAGTGGATTGCTTCGTCGCTGCGCGCCTCGCAATGACGCCGCGGGCTTGTTGCCGGGCTCCGCTGGGCGTCCTTACGAGCTCTTGTCGCCCGGGGTGTAGATCGGCATCGGGAACTGGGCGATGTTGCTGCCCTCGACCTTGGAGATCTTGCTCGTGCCCTGCTTCTCGACTTCGTCGATGCGGATCACGGAGTGCATCGGCAGGTAGGTGCGGGTCACCTGATCGAATTCGGACTTGATGCGCTCCTCGGACGGGTCGACGACGACGCCGGAACGCTCGCCGAACACGAGCTCGGCGACCTCGACGAACCCGAACATCGTGCCGTGGCCGACCGAGCGGGCATAGATCTCGTAGATCTGGCCCTGGTTGACGAACACGATCCGGTAGAGCTTCTGCTTGGCCATCACAACGAACGCGGTTGGGGGCGCGTAGTGTACCCAAAATCCGATTGTGGGTGAGGTGTGGCGTATATGGTCGATCGACCGCATATTGCGGTGCAAATCGCCCCGCGGTCGTTCCGATTATGTGAACTGGGTAGCAGCGTAGGCCCTTGATTCTCTGCACTATTCATCTGTTATGGCGCTGCAGCTCGAAATCGTCTCCGAGCACCGCGAGATCGTGGGTGACGACGCCGTGCGCGTCTTCGGCGAGGCCGGCGGCACGATCGGCCGTTCCTTGCAGAACGACTGGATACTGCCGGACCCGGAGCGATACATCTCCGGCCGCCACGCGACGATCGACTACAAGGGCGGTATCTACTACCTGCTGGACACGAGCTCGAACGGCGTCTACGTCAACAACGACTGCGAGCCGATCGGCAAGGGCAATCCGCGGCGCCTGTTCAACGGCGACCGGCTGCGCATGGGCGATTTCGAGATCCTCGTCACGATCGACTCGGGCGAGAGTCTGCAGATGCCGGCGCCGCCGCCGCCGAGCGTCGCGCCGGACCACATCGAGCAGTTCGTGCCGGAGGGATCGATCCACAGCAGCATGCAGCTCCTCGACGCCGAGCTCCTGACCGGTGACGACGAATTCCAGTCCGCCCTGTTCGGCGAGCCGGTCGAGAAGGCCGAGGCAGAGGCCGTGGCCGCCGTGACCGAAGCGCGTCCCGAACCGAAGCCGGTCGGGAAGGCGCCGCCCGTGTCCAAGGCGCTGCGAGACGCCGTACTGGCCGACGGCGAGGCCCTCGATGCCTTTCTGGCCGGGCTCGGCATCAAGCGCGACGACCTGCATCCGAATACCGACGTCGGCGAGATGATGCGCAATGCGGGCGAGGTGCTGCGCGAATTCGTCGAGGGCACCACGCAGTTGCTGGTCAGCCGTGCCAACCTGAAGAATACGTTCAGCCTCGACCAGACGTCCGTGCTGCCGAGACACAACAACCCGATCAAACTCTCGGCGAACACGAAAGATTCCATCCGCCAACTCCTGATCGGCAAGGAGGGTGAATATCTCGGCCCGAAGGACGCGGTCAGGGAAGTCTGCCGCGACCTGCTGTTCCACCAGGAATCGTTCCTCGACGCGATGGCCGACGCATTCGTCGAATTCGCCGAGAACTTCGATCCCGACGAACTGCGTGAGGGTTTCGACGCCACCCTCAACAGCAGTTTCCTGACCCGTTTCCTGAACAAGGCCAAGTACTGGGAGCTGTATGCCGAGGTCTATCCGATCCTGACGGACAAGAGCGGCGGACGCTTCCCGCAGATGTTCGCCGAAGGCTTCGTACATGCCTACGAACGGCATGTCGCGGAATACAAGCGCGAGGGCGGCGTCGACGACCTGATGAAGGAAACGGTCGTCATGACCGATCCGAAACCGATGCCCGAACCCGCGGCAGCCCCGAAGCGCAAACCGCCGGAACCGGAACCTCAGGCCGCGCCGGACGTCGATCCCGCCTTCGAGTCGGCGATCGAGTTGATCGGCGACACGGATGCGACGGACGAGGTCGAAGGACTCGACATCGAAGAGATCGAGATCGAGGACATCGAGCTGCCCGAATTCGACGACCCGGCCGACCGGGCCAGGGGCTGAATTCAGGCGGCGCGGTTCTGCCGGTTGTCGATCAGGTTCTGGACGACGGCCGGGTCGGCCAGCGTCGACGTGTCACCGAGATTTGAAAAATCATCCGCCGCGACCTTGCGCAGGATGCGGCGCATGATCTTGCCGGAGCGCGTCTTCGGGAGTCCCGGCGCCCACTGGATCAAATCGGGTTTCGCGATCGGCCCGATCTCCTTGCGCACCCACTGCTGCAACGCGTTGCGCAGATCCTCGGTCGGCTCGACGCCCTCCATCAGCGTGACGTAGGCGTAAATGCCCTGCCCCTTGATGTCGTGCGGATAGCCGACCACGGCGGCCTCCGCGACGTCGGGATGCGAGACCAGCGCGCTCTCGATCTCCGCCGTGCCCATCCGGTGCCCCGATACGTTCAGCACGTCGTCGACTCGGCCGGTGATCCAGTAGTAGCCGTCTGCATCGCGCCGCGCGCCGTCGCCGGTGAAGTAGCTGCCCTTGAACGTCGCGAAATACGTGTCGACGAAGCGCTGATGGTCGCCGTACACCGTGCGCATCTGGCCCGGCCAGCTGTCGGTGATGACCAGGTTGCCTTCGGCTGCGCCGTTCAGGAACTTGCCTTCACCGTCGACGATCGCCGGCTTGATGCCGAACAGCGGCAAGGTCGCCGAGCCGGGTTTCAGCGCGGTGGCGCCGGGCAGCGGACTGATCAGGATGCCGCCCGTCTCGGTCTGCCACCAGGTATCGACCACCGGGCAGCGCGAATCGCCGACCACGCGGTAATACCACTCCCAGGCCTCGGGATTGATCGGCTCGCCGACCGTGCCGAGCAGGCGCACGCTCGCGCGGGACGTCCGCTGCACGGGCTCGTCGCCTTGCCGCATGAGCGCACGGATCGCCGTCGGCGCCGTGTAAAAGATGTTGACCTTGTGCTTGTCGCAGATCTCCCAGAAGCGCGACGACGTCGGGTAGTTGGGCACCCCTTCGAACATGAGCGTAATCGCGCCGTTGGCCAGCGGCCCGTAGACGATGTAACTGTGGCCGGTTACCCAGCCCACGTCCGCCGTGCACCAGTAGACGTCGCCGGGGTGATAGTCGAAGACGTATTCGTGCGTCATCGACGCGTAGACCAGGTAGCCGCCGGTCGTGTGCAGCACGCCTTTCGGCTGCCCCGTCGAGCCCGACGTGTAGAGGATGAACAGCGGATCTTCCGCGCCCATCTCCTCGCAGGGGCAGTCGGCGTCGACCTCGCTCTCCAGTTCGTGGAGCCAGACGTCGCGCCCGTCGACCCAGTGTATGTCGCGGCCCGTGTGCCTCACGACCAGGACTTTCTCCAGCGTCGTCACCTCCGGGTTCTTCGCGGCTTCATCGACATTCGCCTTGAGCGGGATCATCTTGCCGCCACGCACGCTCTCGTCCGTCGTGATCACGAGCGTCGACTCACAGTCCTTGACGCGGCCCGCGAGCGCGTCCGGCGAGAATCCGCCGAACACCACCGAATGGACCGCGCCGATCCGCGCACAGGCCAGCATCGCAATGGCCGTCTCCGGGATCATCGGCATGTAAATAGTAACGCGATCGCCGCGTTTTGCGCCGAGGGCCTTGAGGCAGTTCGCGAACCGGCACACGCGCTCGTGCAATTCACGATACGTGATGTGCAGATCCTTGCCGGGATCGTCGCTCTCCCAGATGATGGCGACGTCGTCGCCCTTCTCGTCCAGGTGGCGGTCGATGCAGTTGTAGCAGACGTTCAGCGTACCGTCGTAAAACCATCGCACGTGGACATCGTCGTACGCGAACGAGACGTCCTTGACCTTCGTGAACGGCCGCATCCAGTCGATACGCGCCGCCTGCTCGGCCCAGAATGCTTCGTTGTCCTCGATCGAATGCTGGTACATCTTCGCGTAGCCCGCCTCGTCGATCAGGGCACGCGCCTTCGTCTGTTTGTCTACCGGGTAGATATCAGTCATTTTCTATCGAACCTTCGTCTTCTTATTCGGCAGCAAGCCGCTTCGCAAGTTCCAGTATACGCCGCGCCTGTTCGAGGTGCGGGCGATCGACCATCTCGCCATCGAGACCCAGTGCGCCGGCATCCGGATGCTGCGCGAACAGCGCGGCGATGCGCTCCGCGCGTTCGAGTTCGGCCTCCGTGGGCACGAACGCGCGGTTGATGACGTCGATCTGGCCCGGATGGATCGCGAGCATCCCGGAAAATCCGTCCCGGCGCGCACGTGCCGCATACCGGGTCAGGCCGCGCGTGTCGCGATAATCGGTGTACACCGTATCGACGGCCGCGACACCGGCCGCGGCGGCCGCGAACAGGCACAGGGATCTCGCCAGCTCGTAAGGCGGCAGCCATGCGCCGTCCTCGCCGCGGCGTTCGCTCGCGCCCACCGCCGCCGCAAGATCCTCGGCGCCCCAGGACAGGCCATAGAGGCGCGGCGTGGCGGCAGCGTAGCTGCCGAGCGTAAACAATGCCGC
>JBAUVS010000354.1:0-2467 GCA_049583345.1 Woeseiaceae bacterium | reverse complement strand
TCCAGCACCGTATCGGCGTTGTACTCGATCAGCTGCAGGGATTCCTCGTCGAGTAACTCGAAATAGGGAATGCGCCGATCGACCCAGGCGGCCGTCGAGACGGGCGCCCTGGTCCTGGCGGCACGTTTCGCGGCGCGCCCGGCAGTGCGCCTGTGCCGGGACCTGTCAGTCATCATCGTCTCCGCCGTGCCAGGGGAACCCGCGAAGCGCCGTAAAGGCGTTAGCGCTGTGCGCGAGTCTGCGGCAGAAACGGCGGCATTGCATGGTTGTATGCGACGCGAGTTTGGTCAAATACGACGCCGACGGCCCGTTCAGGCCTCGGGGACGGTGCGCCCGGCGGGATGCAGGCGCCTCATCAACGTGTAGCTCACGACCAGACCGACGAAGGCGAATGCCGCCAGGAACCAGAAGAAATGCTGATGGCCGGCGAGGCCCGGCGCGGCATCCACGGACACGCCCGCGACGTAATTGACGAACACGTCCGGCGTGTAGCCGATCACCGATACGAAGCCGACGGCGGTACCCGTCACCACCGGGGGCACGTCGGCCTCCTCGAGCAGCGCATAGTACAGGCCACGCAGGCCGAAGATCGCCGTGCAGGCGATGAGCGTATTGCCGAGCATCACGCCGGCCGCGCCCGGAATGGGGGTGGAGATCGCGAAAAACAGGTCCGAGCCGAGCAGCAATACGAAGGCGAGCACGGTCATTCGCGAGGCGCAGTAGCGGTCCGCGAGCAAGCCGGCGCCGAGCGCCGCGACGGGCCGCATCCATGCGCCGATCGCGACGATGCGTGCCGCCTCGACTTCGTCGATGCCGTAACCCTGCACGGCGAACAGGGCGTAATTGTCGTAACCCTTGTAGCCGACGTACGCACAGACGATGATCGCCGCCTGCAGCCAGACCGCGGGGATACGCAATACCCGCAGGACGTGTGCGAAAAGATGTTCCCGGCCCGGGCGCCATTCGGCCAGCGCCGACTCGCCCTCCGGTTGCCCGTCGGAGAGTGCAAACCAGACGAAGACGCCGCACAGCGCCGTCACGGCCGTGTAGCCATAGATGATCAGGCGCATCGCGGCCTGCTTGTCCTCGAGACTGGCCGCGGCATAGCCGTCCGGGAACGTGAAACTGAAGACCAGCACACCCAGCGATGCCAGGCCGGCGGCCAGTACGCCGCGGCCGCCGTCCAGCAGGCCGTACGCCCGGCCCTGTTCGTCGTGGCCGCCCCAGTCCCGGGTCGCCCGGATGAGCGCGGCCCAGAACAACAGGATCGTGGTGAGGCCGAAGAACCCCCACAGCAACACGGCGCCCCGGTAGCCGGGAAACGTCGCCATGTACAGCCCGCCCGCGGCGGTCACCCATAGCGAGAAAGCGAGCAGCTTGCGTGCGGGGAAGCGATCTGCCAGCGGCCCGCCCGGAAAATAGGCGAGCATCGCGACCACGCCGTAGACGCTTTGCGCGACGCCGAGCTGCGTCGGCGTCAGGGAGAACACCTCCAGCACGGTGGGCCTGAAGAATCGGGCCACGTGAAAGGGCAACGCGTAGACGGCTTCGCCGGCCAGCACGAGTCCGAGCATGTAGACGGTTCGGTGCAGATTTCGGCGCGTATCGGAAATTGTCGTCACCCCGCGCAGCGACCTTACTGTCCCGCGCGCCGCACTGCAAATGACGTGGCCCAGGACCGGCCGCGGCGATCGTCTCAGCCCAGCAGGCGCCTGGCCCACCCGCCGCGAGCTGTTTTCGGTATTTCGATACCGAGTTCCGCGAGTTCTTCCCGGTCGGCCTGGAGGAATTCGGCCAGCCGGCGTGCCAGATCGCCTGCGTAAGGCGCATAGTTCTTCCAGCGTTTTCGGGAACTCTGGTAAATGGGCTGCCGCACCTGCCACAGGCTCGCGGTCTTGACGACACCTTCCTGGCGGTGGAATTCGAGCAGGCTGGCGTCCCAGCTCAGTCCGCAGGCCTCCAGCAATCGCCGCCCCTGCACCTCGGGGTCCTCTATCAGTTCCTCGTAAACGACGTCGACAATCTTTCCTTCCGGCAGGACCCGCTTCCAATACGCCATCGCGTCCCGATACAAGCGATAAATCTCCGCGATAAGCGAAAGATCATTCGCCCATTGCAGCTTCGTGAAATTCTGAAAGTAGCACGACAGACAGCAATCCAGCGGATGGCGGATCGCGTGAATGATCGTGGCGTTGGGAAACAGCGCCGAGATCAAACCGAGGTGGTAATAGTTGGACGGCATCTTGTCGACAATCCGCTCGGCTGACTCGCGACCCTGACGTAATACACGCAGATAACGCTCGGCGTAGAGAGCGTTGTTGTCCGCCGTGAGGTTTTTCCGCGTCATCGCGGCATACCTTGCGGGCATATCCGGCGGCGCCAGCAGGTCTGCGATGTGCGCAATCTCCTCCAATTCCCCGGCCCCGGCGCCTTGCGGATGACTGGCGATCATGCGCTCCATCAGGGT
>JBAUVS010000353.1:0-3061 GCA_049583345.1 Woeseiaceae bacterium | reverse complement strand
GCACCCGCGCTTGTGCCCGTCCGGACCGGATATCGGTCGTGGCCGATCGGCCGGCCGCCAGCGCCCGGCGCGCCGGTTCGGTCAGCTCCCGGAGCAGCTCGTCCGGGATACCGAAGTTGGCGACGCCCTCGTCGTCGACGATACAGGCGGCGCCCGGCGTCGCGGTGCCCGCTTCCGCATCGATGACGGTCGCGGCGACGACGGGACGCGTGCCGTGCAGGGCCTCCGCGATCCCGGCGAACGGTGCATACTCGCGCTCCGGTCGCAGCGCCTGCAGGAATACCCGGATCATGCCGTCGCAACCGACCCCCATTCCCCACAGCTCGTCGTCGCGGGCGAGGTCGTAGGTGACGGTCTGCGGCGTTCCGGATTCGAGCACGACTCGTGCCCTGGCCGCGAGATCACCCTCGAGGCAACCGCCGGACAGCATGCCCCGGAATACGCCGTTGCCGTCGATGAGAAGATGTGCGCCGGATTTGCTGTAGGTCGAGCCGCGGGTCTCGAACACGGTCGCGAGCACCAGCGGCTCGCTGCGCGCCCGGCGGGCCGCGAAGAATTCCAGCAGGGCCGTCGGCGTCACGGCCGCCTCGTCAGGGTATATCGGTATGCCATAGCGATCTCGGGCACTGGGGCTGCGGCACTTGAAATGCGGCCGCCCGGCGCCAACATCGGTTCTCCGGGAAATCAAGGAGACTGATTATGACTCATACCGCCACGCGGCCCATAGCCGTAAGCGACGCCGATTTCGACAGCACCGTCCTGAAATCGGACACGCCCGTACTCGTCGATTTCTGGGCCGAATGGTGTGGCCCCTGCCGGGCGCTCGGACCGGTCATCGAGGCGCTGTCCGGGGACTACGACGGACGCGTCAAGATCGCCAAGGTGGACGTGGACAGGAATCAGCGCGTCGCGATGCAGTACGGCATCCGTTCCATCCCGACAGTCCTGCTGTTCGACAAGGGTCGGGTCGTGGACAGCTTCATCGGCGTACGGCCCAAAGCCGCCTACGCCGCTTCGCTGGACCGCGCGCTGGACGCAGGTTCGTAGTCCCGCCGCAGGCAGTCACTCGCCCGCCCGTGTGGCATACAGGTACAGCATTTCCATCGCGATGTGTGCCGCGGCCAGCGCCGTAATCTCACCGACATCGTAGGCCGGCGCGACCTCGACGACGTCCATGCCGACGACGTTGATGCCGCGCAGGGCACGCAGGATCGCCATCGCCTGGAAGCTGCTCAGCCCGCCACAGACGGGCGTCCCGGTCCCCGGCGCGAAACTCGGATCGAGGCAGTCGATATCGAAAGTCAGGTAGACGGGCCGGCCGCCCGTGACATCGCGGACCCGCTCGGCGACAGCGTCCGTCCCTTGCGCGTGCACCCAGGACGCATCGATGACGTTGAACCCCATGCTGTCCGCGTTCGTCGTCCTGATGCCGATCTGTACCGACCGGGCCGGATCGACGAGCCGTTCCTTCGCCGCGTAGTGGAACATCGTGCCGTGGTCGACACGCCCGCCTTCGTCGGGCCAGGTATCGCTGTGTGCATCGAAGTGCACGAGTGAGAGGGCATCGCCGTGCTCTCCCGCATGCGCCTTGAGCAGCGGGTAGGAGATGAAATGATCCCCGCCCAGCGACAGCAGCCCGGCGCCGCTGCCGATGATGGACGCCGCATGGGTCGCTATCGTCCCCGCGACCGTCTCCGGCCGGCCGTGGTCGAACAGGCAATCCCCGTAATCGATGACCGCCAGCCGGTCGAAGGGATCGAACTCCATCCCGTAAGGCTTCTCCCACGCCATGATCGTCGAAGCGGCCCGGATGGCGCGCGGGCCGAAGCGCGCGCCCGGCCGGTTCGTGGTCGCCGTATCGAGCGGCACGCCGGCGACGACGACGTCGACACCGTCGAGATCGCGCGTGTACTTGCGGCGCATGAAGGAGGTCGCACCGCCGTAGGTCGGTTCGGGCGTCGTCCCGTACAGACTGTCGCGCAGGAAGGCATTGTCGTTGCCGAATTTATGCATCGATTGCTGCGCGCGTGAGATCCAGGCACTTCCAGGCCTTCTCGATCAACTCGTCGGCCTCGGCATGCGAGAGGACGAACGGTGGCGCCACCACGATCGTGTCGCCCACCGCGCGCATGACCAGCCCGTTGTCGACGAGGATGTCCCGGCAGATCGTGCCGACGCCCTGCTTCTCGTCGAAGCGCTCGAGCGGATCCCTGGATTTCACGAGTTCGAGCGCGCCGATCAGTCCGAGCATTCGCGTCTCGGCGACCAGCGGGTGGTCTGCGAGCTTGCGCCAGCGTTCCTGCAGATAGGGTCCGATGTCATCGCGGACCCGCTCGATGAGCCTCTCCCGCTTCAGGATCTCCAGGTTCGCGATGGCGACGGCGCAGGCGGCGGGATGACCCGAATACGTGTAACCGTGGAAGAATTCGCCGCCCCTGTCGATCAATACGTCGGCCACGCGGTCCGACACCATGACACCGCCCAGCGGCAGGTAGCCCGACGTGACACCCTTCGCGAACGGCATGAAGTCCGGCCGGGTGCCGTAGTAGTCGGCGCCGAACCATGCGCCCAGGCGCCCGAAGCCGGTGATCACCTCGTCGGAAATCAGCAGGATCCCGCGTTCGTCGCAGATCCGTTGCACCTCCGGCCAGTAGGTCGCCGGCGGGATGATGACGCCCCCCGCGCCCTGCACGGGCTCGCCGATGAAGGCCGCGACCCTGTCCGCGCCGAGCTCGTCGATCTTGTCCTCGAGCGCCCGGGCCGCCGCAATACCGAACTCGTCCGGCGCGAGACTGCGATCGCTGCCGAACCAGTACGGCTGCTCGATGTGCACGATACCCGGGATCGGCAGCCCGCTCTGCGCATGCATCGCCTTCATGCCGCCGAGACTCGCGGCTGCCACCGTCGAGCCGTGGTAGGCGTTCTTGCGGCTGATGATGGTGTGCCGTTGCGGCTGCTCCATCAGGTCCCAGTAGCGCCGGACCATGCGCACGACCGTGTCATTGGCCTCGGATCCCGAGCCGGCGAAGAACACGTGGTTGAACTGAGGTGGGCTGACCTC
>JBAUVS010000352.1:0-2605 GCA_049583345.1 Woeseiaceae bacterium | reverse complement strand
CGGTAGGCGGCGAGGACGCCGGCCTTGCGGCGCCTGGTCGGCGAGGCGAATTTCCGGCCGAGCGAAGCGGTCAGCGACGTGTAGTGCCCGTCCGAGCCGCCGCTCCAGTATGCGTTCCCGGCCGCAGTCAGTTTGACCTGCGGCTCGGACGTCCAGCGCCGGTCCCCGGCCTCGGCCGTCGCCGCCGACACGAGCACGACGAGCAGCAGCCACGCCCCGCGGCGCAGGCCCTGCCGGGTCTGCGTCAAAGTCTGTTTCACGATCGGTCCTCCTGTCGGGCCCTTCAGCCCCCGAGTGCGGAACGCAGGATGCCGGACGGGACCGCCCGTGCCTTGACGGACGGCTGACCATTTACTGACCGTTCGCTGACAGGGAGACGGCGGGGACTTCGGGGCCTGGGGCGGCCCCGGTGCTTCGCTATGTCCGGGACCGGTACGGCACGTCGCGCGCGTGCCGGGCACGGTACAGCGCCGCCGGCCGGTGCTGGCCGGCGCGCCGCTTTTCGCCGGTCGGCGCGACGAGGTCGGTCGCCAGGATCCGCTTGCGGAAGTTGCGCTTGTCGAAGGAACGCCCGCAGATCAGCTCCTGGGCCCGATGCAACTCCGACAGCGTGAACGACGACGCCATGAGCTGCATCGCAATAGGCGCGTCGTCACCCTTTTCGCGCAGGCGTTCGCGGGCGCGGCGCAGGATCTTCGCGTGGTCGAACGCCAGCTCCGGCAGGTCCGCGAGGCGGAACAGGCGGGCGCCGGCGGCATCGGAGCCGGCCCGGATCGTCAGGCGGCCCCGCGGCACCAGCGCGTAATAGGCGACGCTGATAACGCGCTCGCGCGGATCGCGATCGGGACGACCGAACGCGGCCAGCTGCTCCAGGAAGCCGGCCCGGATACCGGTCTCTTCATGCAGTTCCCGCCAGGCGGCCCGGCGCAGGCTTTCGCGGATTTCGACGAAACCGCCGGGCAAGGCCCAGCGGCCCGCGAACGGCTCGGCGGCACGGCGGATCAGCAGCACCGCCAGCTCGCCGTCGTCGATCGTGAACACGGCAACGTCCACTGTGACGGCGGGGTGCGGATAGTCGTATGCATAGCGCATCGGAGAACTTAGTGTACTTTAACTATTAAGGTTTGTATCTATTCGACACTAACTAAAAAAACGTCGGCAGGCTTTACAAAATTATCCTGTTTAATTCCTAAGTTATTGAATAGATTGATGTTCGAGCGTGGCATGCCGCTTGCATCGTATCCCCGCATGGACATTCGATCTGCAGCAGGACGCTGCCTCCCCGCCCTCGTGTTCGCCCTTGCACTCAGCCCGGCCGCTGTCGCCGGCGAGTTCAGCGCCGTGCTCAACGGCCACTCGTTCCACCTCGGTGCGAGCCAGCACTGGAACGAGAACAACACCGGCCTCGGCCTCGAGTACGAGTTCACCAGCAGGTCGCGCTGGCACAAGCGGCTCATGGTCAACGGCTTTCGCGACAGCAACGACCAGATGTCGTACATGGCCGGCGGCGGCCTGTACCGCAACGTGTTTGCGAGCGAGCGCCTGCACGGCTTCTACGTCGATGCCGGCATCAACGCCTTCCTGATGACGCGCCGGGACGTCAACGATAACCGGCCGTTCCCGGGCGCATTGCCGAGCCTTGCCATCGGCAACGATTACATCGGCGTCAACCTGACGTACCTGCCGAGCATCGCGATCGAGAAATTCCTGGACGAGAAGATCGCCGACGACACCGTGAGCGGGATCGTATTCCTGCAGGTCAAGTTCAACATCAGCAAACGCTGATCCGCCCGCCGGGAGGCGCGCTAAGAGTGCCTTAAGTTTCACGCCATAGCCTGTCCGCTATCGTCGAGGTAACAGCGGGATGCCGCGTGAATCTGTCCGACACGAACAGCGAACGAGCGATTTCCACGCCGGCGCACCGCAGACGGCCGAAACGGCTGCCGCACGATGCCGTCACGATCCAGCTTGTCACGAAGGGGTCGCGGGACAGGCACACGCTCGAGGCGCGCATCGCGGCCCGATTCGCCCGCAAGTACGGCGCCAGGATCGAGGCCTTCCTGCCCTATCTGGTCAATCTCGGGATTGACGGACGCCACGGTGCCGTCGTCGGCCTGCGGCCGGCAAGCGAAGCGCCGCTGTTTCTCGAGCAATATTTCGAGGCGCCGATCGAGCAGGCGATCAGCCTCGCATTCCACACGCCCGTCAGCCGCGACCAGGTCGTGGAAGTGGGCAACCTCGCTGCCGCGGCGCCGGGCGCCGTGGCGCTGTTGTTCGGCATACTCGCCGCAATCCTGCACGAGGCGGGCATGCGCTGGGTGGTCTGCACGGCAACGCCGCGCGTGCGGTCGATTCTCGACGACCTGCAGCTGCCGTCGCGCACGCTGCGCGCCGCCGATCCGGCCGTGCTCGGGACGAAGCAGGCCGAATGGGGCAGCTACTACGCGCACCGGCCGCAGGTCATCGCGGGCGATGCCGGTATCGCCGCGGCCCGCATGGCCACCGATCCGCTACTCGCGGAGTTGCTGGACCGGCTCCGGGCATCGGCCGCCCGCATCGTAACGGCGCTGAGGGCCGCGGGCTGATGGCGGCGGAACTCCTGGAA
>JBAUVS010000351.1:0-3041 GCA_049583345.1 Woeseiaceae bacterium | reverse complement strand
AGCAAAGCCGTCATTGCGAGGAGCGCAGCAAAGCCGTCATTGCGAGGAGCGCAGCAAAGCCGTCATTATGAGGAGCGCAGCAAAGCCGTCATTACGAGGAGCGCAGCAAAGCCGTCATTGCGAGGAGCGCAGCAAAGCCGTCATTGCGAGGAGCGCAGCGACGAAGCAATCCAGGCCATGAAATATTGAAATTGCTGGATTGCTTCGCTTCGCTCGCAATGACGAATCGTTTTCCAATTATTCAGAGATTCCCAAATTCCAGGAAATCCGCCACGTGGCGGATTATTGCCCGATCCGGAAAACAAGTTTCCGCGGAAGCGCCAAAGCGACGTATGGACGATCGCGGCCATGCGCCCGACCAAAAACCCCCGTGAACCGATCCACCGCGGCGACGAACTCCGGCCAGGCCGGATCTCGCTCGAGCATGACGTGATTCGCGCACTGAAGCGGCAGGAACGTGGCATTGGGTATAAGGCCGGCCAGCAAGCGCCCCTGCTCGAACGGCACCGCGACGTCATCGTTGCCGGGTGAAGAGTTCGAGGAATCGACCGTCTTCGCTCGCCCAGCCGAACTTGGCCAGAGCGACCTGCAGCGAGGCCTGGGCGACTTGTTGCGGGTCGCCTCGTTAGTTCATGCCCTGTGCGTAGGTGCCGTGCGGGATCAAGTGGCTGACGCGGTCCGGATAGCGAGCCGCAACGGCGGGCCGGAGCCCGTCCCTCCGATGCAGTCTGCGTTTGCTGCTGGTCATTCCGTCGTGACGTAGTTTGCCTCGCGAAACCGCGGCGTGCACAGCGCCAGGAACACGAGGTCCTCGTCACCCGAGTTCGTGATGCGCTGCCCGTGGCCGGGCGGAATCAGCACGACGTCGCCCGGGCCGACCGACTCCGGCCGGCGGCCTTCGAGTTCGACCTCGCCGGTGCCTTCGAGGATCACGTAGCGTTCGGCGGTATCGCGCACACGATGCCATGCCGTGGTCACGCCGGGCTCGACACGGGCGCGGGCGACCGACAATGACTCGTCCGCGGCGGAGTTCGACATCTCGAGGATGTGGCAGCCTTCCGGCGTGAAATATTCGGCCTTCCGGTCCGGCCTGATGACAGCAGCTTGCACGGTAGCGCTCCCTTTCGATCCCGGACCGCCATTATGGCTGTCCGGGCCGGATCGACCCTATATGTAGTATTGACTTAATTAAATAGATACTTTATTAATAGACCCATGAACCTGTCGCCAGAGTCGATTATCCCCGCGCTCGCCGAGCCGCACCGGCGCCAGATCGTCGAACTGCTGGCAAGCCGGGGCCGGATGAACGCAACCGATATATCGAAGCGCTTCGACGTCACGCCGGCGGCCGTCTCGCAGCATCTCAAGGTGCTGCGCAACGCGCAGATCCTGACGATGCACAGGAAAGCGCAACAGCGCCTCTACGAGATCAATCCCGCGGCCTTCGAAGAACTCGAGCAATGGTCGCGGAAGATGAAGGAAACCTGGACCGCTCGCTTCAACCAGCTGGACGCGCTGTTGAACGAGGACTGGTGAGCGGCATACCTCGGAGGAGATTCGGATGTACAAACCCAAATTCACTGAAAACCCGGCACAGAAGACGATGACCGTCGAGCGGCGGTTCGACGCAGCACTCGAACGCGTCTGGGCAGCCTGGACGCGGCAGGACCTGCTCGAGAAATGGTGGGCGCCGTTACCGTGGAAGGCCCGGACCAAGTCCTTCGACTTCCGCGAAGGGGGGCACTGGCACTATTACATGGAGGGCCCGGAGGGCGAGCGCCACTGGTGCCTGGTGGAGTACCGGACAATCGAGACCTTGCGGCGATTCACGGGATTCGACACGTTCTGCGATGAAGAGGGCACCCTGAACCGGGATCTGCCGGCGATGGACTGGGACAACCGCTTCGAGGGCAACGACAAGCGCACCGATGTGCGCGTGACGATTACCTTCGTGTCGGCCGAGGACATGAAGCGCATCGTCGAGATGGGCTTCAAGGAAGGATTCACGATGGGGCTGGATCAGCTGGAGGCCTTGCTGGCGGGAGGTTGAGTCTCGGTGTTGCAGGAGAGGCGCTTGTCGCCGCGGCTGTCGCGCTGACAAGCAGCGCTCTTACATGTGCCGGTCGGCCCAGTCGCGGGCGAGGTCGGCCACCAGTTCGTCGGCGGATTTCCCGAACGCCCGTCGTCCCAGCTTGACGGCCTGTTCATACAGTGCCTGCTTGCGGGCGCTCGCGCGCTTCAGCAAGCGGGTAACCCGATAGTCCTCGCTCTCGATGCGGGACTGCAGCACCACCAGGTCATGAGCTTCTCCGAGCGTGCGCTCCAGCTTGTGAAACTGTTCGCGCCGTTCGTGTAAGTCGGGCTTACTCAGCCGTTCCAGGATGCGGACCTGGTACCAGTGGTACTTCGTCCATTTGCGCAGGCGATGGAAGTCGGCATCGTTGGGTGCGCGCAGCACCGTCTCCCAGGCCTCGAGACACGTCCGGTAGGTCCGCGCGAAGCCGGGCGCGAGGTCCGCGAAGCCTTCGACGGGCAGCGGCCAGCCGTCCACCGCGGCAGCGCACGCTGCCATAATCCCGCGCGCCTGCTCGATGGCAGCCGCCGGGATCTCGCGGTCGTGAGTTGCCGCGCCATCGTTCGTCTCCTGCAGCGACGCGATCGTCCGCTCGCAGACGGCCTGATCGCGGTGCGCAGCCAGGGCGTCGGCGGCCGCATGAAATCGCCGGTCCTCGATCTCGAACGCCGCGCCCATCAGGGGGCCGGGCAGCCGCAGCAGGCCACGCATCTTCTTGGTCCGCGAACGCAGAGAATGCAGGCGGTACTGCAAAGATAAATCGTCGTCCCCAAGGTCTCCCAGGGCGATGGCGATCTGTTCGTGCGCGATCCGCCGCAGGCCGGTCGCGAGGGGTTCACGGTCGAGGAGATAAAAGGGCATGGGGCACCGGATCGTGACGATAGGTTGCGGGGTGCGGTGCCGGCAATCCGCATTCGCCGCAGTTCCGGTCATACAGATCGCGGCTGAAGCCGCTCCTACAGACGCT
>JBAUVS010000350.1:0-15453 GCA_049583345.1 Woeseiaceae bacterium | reverse complement strand
GGTTCGGACGGCGCCGGATCGAAGCCGGGCGCCGTCACCGCCGGTAACGGGTCGAGAGCGCGAACGGCTGTGGTTCTGCATCCATCTGCCGAAGCTGCCGCTCGAAGCATGCGAGTCCGGGAGCGGGGCGAAAGCCGTGGTCGAGGAACGGCACGGCCTGCACCGGATACTGCTCGCCGATAGCCACGCCGAAGCGGCCGGCGTCCTGCCGGGTCAGTCGGTCAATGCCGCGCTCGCCCTGTTACCGTCGCTGCAGGTGATCGAGCGCAGCAGACGCGCGGAGCAGCAGGCGCTGGAGACGCTGGCCGCCTGGCTCGAACGATTCACGCCGCTCGTGTGCCTCGCCGGTCCCGATAGCCTGGTGCTGGAAATCGCGGGCAGCCGGCGCCTGTACGAGGGCCTCAAGAACCTGCGGCGACGGATCGCGGCGGGCCTCGGGCGGCAGGGCTTCACGGTGTCGCCGGCGATAGCCCCGACGCCGCTCGCGGCGACCTGGCTGGCCCGTGGCGGGCACCGTGTCTGCGTTCGCGAGCCGGCAAACCTCGTGGCCGCGTTGCGTGTGTTGCCGCTGACCTCACTCGGCTGGTCGGCGGCGGTGTGCGAATCCTTGTCCGGCATGGGCATCCGTAATCTCGGCGATTGTCTGCGCCTGCCGAGGGAAGGTTTGGCGCGCCGTTTCGGTGCGGCCTGCCTGCTCGACATCGATCGGGCGCTGGGTCGTCTTCCGGATCCGCGCCGCGCCTGGCGCGTGCCGGAACGATTCCGCGCCGACTACGAGCTGGACTGTGAACAGAGCGATCGCGAGTTGTTGCTCGCTGTCTGCCGTGACCTGTTGTCGGCGCACGAACGTTTCCTCAGGGCACGCCAGCTCGGTACGCAGCGCATACAGTTCAGTTTTTTTCACCTGCGCGGCGCGGCCACGCAGTTGCCGCTCGGTTGCGTCGAGGCCGAACGCCTGGCCGAGCGCTGGTTCGATCTGCTGCGTATCCGTTTCGAGCGGTTGACTCTGCCCGAGCCGGTGATCGCGGTCCGTCTGCAGGGCGGACTGACGATGCACCTGCGAACGGTATCGGAGCGGCTGCGGTTCTCGGGCAAGGCCGGCGCGTCGGAGCCGCGGTATCCGATCGCGCAACTCGCCGGACGGCTTGCCGCACGGGTCGGTGCGGATTCCGTCGCCGGGGTGAGGCTGGTCGCGGAACACCGGCCGCAGCTGGCCTGGCGCTGGCGCGATCCGAACGCCGATGCGGCCTCTGCCGGCCCGGTGGCGGACGGACGCGCTGTGCGACGGCCGCTGTGGATGTTGCCGGAACCCGCTTCCCTGCGAGCGGACGACGGGATACCGCATTATCGTGGGCGCCTGACGCTGCTCGAGGGCCCCGAACGGCTCGAGACGGGTTGGTGGGACGCCGACGGCATCGCCCGCGACTATTACCTCGCCGTCAATCCGCAGGGCATGCGCTTGTGGGTGTTCCGCAACCGCCGTCGTGAAGCTGCCGGCTGGTACCTGCATGGCTATTTCGGGTAGCCCGCCTATCGCAGCGGCCGGGCGCAGCGGCTACGTCGAACTCCACGCACTCAGCAACTTCACCTTCCTGCGCGGTGCTTCGCATCCCGAAGAGCTCGTGGAAACCGCGGCCGCACTCGGCTACGCGGCGCTCGCGCTCACCGACGAGTGCTCGATGTCGGGCATCGTCCGGGCGCATACGGCGGCGAGGCAACACGGACTCAAACTCATCGTCGGTTCGGAGCTCGGGCTGCGCAGCGGGCGCAAACTGGTCGTACTGGCACAGGACCGCACGGGTTATGCTGCACTCTGCGAGCTGATCAGCAAGGCGCGGCGCGCCGCAGCGAAGGGTTCCTATGCGTTGACGCGCGACGCTTTCGAGGATGGCCTGCCGGGTTGCCTCGTGCTCTGGGTGCCGGACGCCGGATGCACGCTGGGCGTCGAGGACCACTGGCTGCGCGAGACGTTTCGCGATCGCCTGTGGATCGCCGTCGAGCTGCTGGCCGACGGCCGGCAACGCGAACGACTGGCGAGACTCCGGGAAGAAGGCCGCCGGCTCGTACTGCCGCTCGTCGCCTGTGGTGACGTGCACATGCACTGCCGGTACCGTCGCATCCTGCAGGACACACTGACGGCGATTCGCGAGGGCGTCACGATCGAGTCGGCCGGCTTCGCGCTGCACCCGAACGGCGAGCGGCACCTGCGTTCGCTGGACGTGTTGCGAGATACCTATCCGCACGAGCTGCTCGCCGAGACGCTGCGCATCGCCGATCGCATCGATTTTTCGCTCGATGAACTCCGTTACGAGTATCCGCACGAAGTCGTCCCCGCGGGCGAGACGCCGGCGAGTTATCTGCGCCGGCTGACTTGGGAGGGCATGCGCCGCCGCTGGCCCGGCAGCGTACCGGGCAAGGTCGTCGAGCTCGTCGAACACGAACTCGCACTGATCGCCGATCTCGGCTACGAGCCGTATTTCCTGACCGTGTGCGACGTCGTCACGTTCGCGCGCGCACGGGGCATCCTGTGCCAGGGCCGCGGTTCGGCCGCGAATTCCGCCGTCTGTTATTGCCTGGGCATCACCGAGGTCGACCCGGGGCGCATGGCGATGCTCGTCGAGCGCTTCATTTCGAAGGAGCGCAACGAGCCGCCGGATATCGACGTCGACTTCGAACACGAGCGCCGCGAAGAGGTCATCCAGTACATCTACGCGAAGTACGGCAGGGACCGGGCCGCGCTCGCCGCGACCGTGATCTGCTACCGGCCGCGCAGTGCGCTCAGGGACGTCGGCAAGGCGCTGGGGCTGACCGAGCTGCAGGTCGGCCGCCTGGCGCGGTCGATGCAGTGGTGGGACGGCACGCGGATCGACGACAGCCGCATCCTCGAGGCGGGCCTGGATCCCGACAGTCCGGTCGTCAAGCGTCTGCTGTACCTGGTCCGCGAGATACTGGGCTTCCCCCGCCACCTGTCGCAGCACGTCGGCGGATTCGTGATCACGGACGGACGGCTCTCGAATCTGGTACCGGTCGAGAATGCGGCGATGCCCGAACGCACGGTCATCCAGTGGGAAAAGACCGATCTCGAGGACCTCGGATTGCTCAAGGTCGACGTGCTCGGTCTCGGCATGCTGACGGCGATCCGGCGCTGTTTCGATCTCGTTCGCGAGTTCGGCGGCCGGGAGCTGAGCCTCGCGACGGTGCCGGCCGAGGACCCGGAGGTCTATGACATGATCTGTGCCGGCGACACGATGGGCGTGTTCCAGATCGAATCGCGCGCGCAGATGGCGATGCTGCCGCGCCTGAAGCCCCGTTGCTATTACGACCTCGTGATCGAGGTCGCGATCATCCGGCCCGGCCCGATCCAGGGCGACATGGTGCATCCTTACTTGCGCCGGCGTAACGGCGAGGAAGCCGTCGAGTACCCGAGCGAGGACGTCAAGGGCGTCCTGCAACGCACGCTCGGTGTGCCGATCTTCCAGGAGCAGGTCATGCAGCTCGCGGTCGTCGCGGCCGGGTTCACGCCCGGCGAGGCGGATCGTCTGCGGCGCGCGATGGCGGCCTGGAAGCGCCGCGGCGGGCTGGGGCCGTTCGAGGACAAGCTGATCCGGGGCATGCGCGAGCGGGGTTACGAGGAGGAATTCGCCCGCCAGATCTTCCGGCAGATCGAGGGCTTCGGCGAATACGGCTTCCCGGAATCGCACTCGGCCAGTTTTGCGCTGCTGGTGTACGTATCGGCCTGGCTGAAGCGCCACGAGCCGGCCGCATTCACGGCGGCATTGCTGAACAGCCAGCCGATGGGATTCTATTCCGTGTCACAGCTCACGCAGGATGCGCGCCGGCACGGAGTCGGGGTCCGGCCGGTCGATGTCAACCGGAGCCATTGGGATTGCACGCTCGAGACCGGCGACGACGACCCGGCGTGTCCGGCGGCGGCGATACGCCTCGGCCTCCGGATGGTCAAGGGCCTGGCCGAGGCAGCCGGCGGGAGGATCGTCGCCGCGCGCGGCGCGGACGGCTATCACAGCGTCCAGCAGCTGCTCGAACGTGCCGGACTCGACCGGCGCGAACTCGGGATTCTGGCTTCGGCCGGTGCGCTCGAGGGACTGGCGGGACACCGGCACCGGGCGCGCTGGGCCGTGGCGGGGACCGAACGGCCGCTGCCCCTCATCGCGTCGCTGGATCGTTACGAGGCATTGCCGATGCTCAGACGGCCAACCGAGGGCCAGGACATCGTCGCCGACTACCGGAGCCTGGGGCTGTCGCTCGGACGGCATCCGCTCGAGTTATTGCGCGCGCGCCTCGACCGGTATCGGTATCTGCGCGCGCAGCGGCTGCCGGCGCTGGCGAACGGTGCAAGAGTCGCCGTCGCGGGCCTCGTCGTCACCAAGCAGCGTCCGGGAACCGCGAGCGGCGTGACCTTCGTGACGCTCGAGGACGAGACGGGGCATGTCAATCTCGTCGTCTGGCGGCAGGTCGCGGAACGTTACCGGCCGACGCTGCTCAACGCACGCCTGATGGGAGTTTCGGGAGAACTGCAGATCGAAGGCGAAGTCATCCACGTGATCGCGCGAGAACTCGTCGATCACACGCAGTTGCTTGGCAACCTGGTGGTCACCTCGCGGGATTTCAGGTGATCAGAGGTCGTCGTCGAGATTGAAATTGAAGGTGCTGTCGAGATCCCGCTCGGCTTCGCGCTGTTCACGAAGTTCTTCCAGACGACGCCGGATCTGGCGCCGGCGCACGATGTCCTCGCTGTCGGTTCTGGCCAGCTTGGCGACCAGTTCCTCTACGTTGATCTCGACCGAGATGTCACCGACGTTGTCGACGTCTTCGTCGTCGTCGTCGGAATAGACTTCATCGTCCGATTCCTCCTCGGACTCGAAGTCATCCTCGATATCTTCAGGATCTTTGCCGTTACCGACTTTTACGTTCATCGCTGGAACCTCTCGCGACAAGCAGGTCCGGGGCCGAAAGGCTGCTCGAGCCAGAATTTTCGCCTGTATACCGCGAATAAAATGGCCGCGCAAGGGAGGGGCTAGCGAATCAGATTGTTGATCTCGAATATGGGCAACAGGATGGCCAGCACGATCATCATGACGACGCCGCCCATCAGAACGATCAGCAGGGGCTGCAATATCCCGAGCAGGGTCGCGATCAGCCCGTTGACTTCGCGTTCCTGGTTGTCCGCAGCCCGCGCCAGCATCTCCTCGAGCCGGCCACTCGCTTCGCCGCTCGAGATCAGGTGGGTCATCATCGGCGGGAACAGCTTGCTGGCGCTGAGTGAGCGGCTGATGGGCGCTCCCTCGCGGACACGCACGGCAGCTTCGGCGACGGCGTCGCGCATCGGGCGATTCTCGACCACCTGCGCGGCGATCCGCATTGCGTCGACGATCGGCACACCGCTGCCGGCGAGGATGCTCAAGGTCCGCGTGAACCGGGCCGTGTTGATGCCCCGCGTCAGACGACCGATCACGGGTGTCCGGAGCAGATTCCGGTGCAAGCGGCGCTTCGGGCCTTCTCGCCGCAGCAGCCACCAGACGCCGTATGCGACCGCGGCGATACCCAGCACGAGCCAGAACCAGTCGTGGCGCAGAAAGTCGCTGCTCGCGATCAGACCCCGTGTCAGGAGCGGGAGCTTGCCGCCGGTGTTCTCGAACACGCTGACGATCTTGGGGACGACGGAAGCGAGCATGAAGCTGATGATGCCGAAGCACATGATGACGAGCACGATCGGGTAGACCATCGCATTGGTGATGGTCTGCCGCAGCGATTGCCGCGCCTCGGTATATTCGGCCAGCCGTTCCAGCACGGCGTCGAGATGGCCGGCCTGTTCGCCCGCGGCGACGGTGGCGCGATACAACTCCGGGAACGCCTGCGGAAATTCGCCGAAGCCGTCGGCCAGCGTGTGGCCTTCCATGACTTTCGAACGCACCCCGAGCAGGATGCTCTTGGTCCGCGGCTGGTCGTTCTGCTGGCCCACGGCCAGCAGAGCCTCTTCGAGCGGAAGACCCGATTGCGACAACGAAGCGAGTTGGCGCGTAACGAGCGCGAGTTCGGCCGGAGCGATGCCGCTGCGCAGGGAGAATCCGCGCTGGCGGCGCGCCTCCCGCTGCGCGACCTCGGTCACCTTGACCGGCAGGAGATGGCGTTCGCGCAGGATCTGGCGGACATGTCGTGGCGTGTCGCCCTCGATCAGGCCCTTGGACTCCTTGCCGGACTTGTCCAGCGCGACGAATTCGAACGCACCCATCCGGAGAAGCTAGTCCTCGCGCGTCACGCGCAGCAGCTCTTCCACGGTCGTGTCGCCCTGCAACACGCGGCGACGGCCGTCGGAGCGGATGCCGGGGCCCTTGGTCCTGGCGTAGCGCTCGAGATCCTGTTCGCTGACGCCGTTGTGGATCATGGCGCGCATCGCATCGTCGACGGGGATCAACTCGTAGATGCCGGTACGCCCGGTGTAACCGCCGTTGGCGCCTTCGCCGGGATGATAGAGGGTCGGCGGGTCGGCCGCGTCCACGCCCAGCAGCTTGCACTCGTAGTCCGAGGCGGTGTAGGGGATGCGCGTTTCGGGATCGAGCACACGAACAAGACGCTGCGCGAGTACCCCGATCAGGCTCGACGACAGCAGGAACGGCTCGACGCCCATGTCGCGCAGGCGGGTGACGGCGCCCACCGCGGTATTGGTGTGCAGGGTCGACAGTACGAGGTGGCCGGTGAGGCTGGCCTGCACGGCGATCTCGGCCGTCTCGAGGTCGCGGATCTCGCCGACCATTACGACGTCCGGATCCTGGCGCAGGATCGCGCGCAGGCCGCGGGCGAACGTCATCGAGACCTTGGTGTTGACCTGGGACTGGCCGATGCCATCGATGAAATACTCGATGGGATCCTCGACGGTCATGATGTTGCGGCTGTTGTCGTTGATGCGCTCGAGCGCCGCGTACAGCGTGGTCGTCTTGCCGGAGCCGGTCGGGCCGGTGACCAGGATGATCCCGTGCGGCTTGTGGATCAGATCGTCCATCGTGTGCTGCGTGGTGTCTTCCATGCCGAGGGAGGTCAGGTCCAGCCGGCCCGCCTGCTTGTCGAGCAGGCGCAAGACGACGCGTTCACCGTGGCCGGACGGCATCGTCGACACGCGCACGTCGACCGCGCGGCCGGCGATGCGCAGCGAGATGCGGCCGTCCTGGGGCAGGCGCTTCTCGGCGATGTCGAGCTTGGACATGACCTTGATACGCGAAACGACCAGCGGCGCGAGCATGCGGCGCGTCTGCAGCACCTCGCGCATGACGCCATCGACGCGGAACCGGACGCCGAGACGGTTCTCGTAGGGTTCGATGTGCACGTCCGAGGCGCCGTCTTTCACGGCTTCGGTCAGTACCGCGTTGATGAAGCGGATGATGGGCGCGTCATCGTCGCTTTCGAGCAGGTCGGAGGGCTCCTGCAACTCCTGTGCGACTTGCAGCAGGTCCATGTCCTCGTCGAGGCCGCCGACCATCTGCATGGCCTTGTGGCTGCCCTGCTCGTAGGACTCCTGCAGGAGCGCGTCGAAGACCTCGGCCGAGACTCGGGAGAGCCGCAATGGCATGCCGGCGAAACGACGGGCTTCGGCGAGGCTGAGCGGCGATGCGCCGGGGCGGTACACCGTGTCGGCTTCGCCGCCGGAGATGTCCCGGATCAGGACGCCGTGCCGCTTGGCGAACGAGAACGGGAGTACGCGGGTGAAGAGCTGCGGCACTTCGCCGGTCGTCGCGGTTTCCTTCTCGAGCGTGATCTCGGTATCGCTTTCCATCGGCTCGTCGCGAGGCTAGTCGCCGCCCTCCGACTGCTCCTGCGCCGGTGTTCCGGGCGCCTTCTGTTCCTCGATCGGCGGCAGGACCGGCCGTTGCTCGCCCGGCATCAGCGGCACGCTGTCCAGCTTGCCCTGTTGCAGGCCGCGGATGTAGTCGTATTTCGCATTCGTCTCGGTTGCGATTGCCGCCGAGTCGTGCAGGATTTTCGGCCGGATGAACACCAGCAGATTGGTCTTGACCTTGTCTGTCTTGCGGCTCCGGAACAAATTGCCGAGGATCGGGATCTTGCCGAGCACGGGGACCCGCTGGTCGCTCTCGCGCAGGGTATCCTCGATGAGACCGCCAAGCACGAGAATCTCGCCGTCCTTGACGATCACAGTCGTATCGATCGTACGCTGGTTGGTGATGAGATCGACCGCGCCGGCGGAGGACTGCGCAAGGCTCGAGATCTCCTGCGAGATCTTGAGGAGCAGCGAATCGCCTTCGTTGATCTGTGGCGTGATCGCCAGCTTGGTGCCGATCTGCTGGCGCTGGATAGTCTGGAACGGATTGACGCCGACGGCCCCGCTCGTACCGCCGGTGTTGGCGTACGAGCCCGTCACGAACGGCACTTCCTGGCCGACATTGATCGTTGCCTCCTCGTTGTCGGTGGTGACGATCGACGGGGTGGAGATGATGTTCGTGTTCGCATCCCCGCTCAGCGCCTGCAGTATGGAGGCGAAACTGACGCCGGAGTCCGAGATGCGGCCGAGTCCGAGCGTGACGCCCTTGCCGATCAGGCTGGTGGGATCCACCTGGCCGCCGCTGCCGGCGGCGCCGCCGATCTGTACCACGCCCGGCCCGAGGTCCGGGAAATTCGTTACGCCGATCGGCGTGTTCTGACTGGCGCCCTCGACCGCCCAGGTCACCCCGAGCTGCGAGGTCTTGTCGGCGGTGACCTCGACGATGATTGCCTCGACCAGCACCTGTTCGCGGCGGATGTCGAGCTTGTCGACGATCTGCATGAGCGAGCGCATCATCTTCGGCGGCGCGCTGACAACCAGGGCATTCGTCTGCGTATCGGCCCACACCGTCACGCCGCCCGTCTGTGGCGTTGCCGCCCCGCCAGCCTGCTGCGCGGCCGCCTGCGCCTGAGTCTGGAAATGCTGCTGCAGCTTCGTCGCCAGATCTTCGGCGTCGGCATAGTGCAGATATCGCACCTGGGTGTCGCCACCCTGGTCGAGCGGTGTGTCGAGGTGTGCGATGAGTGCCCTGAGCCGGAGGCGCTGGCTCTTGTCGCCCCCGATCAGTACGCTGTTGGTGCGCGAGTCCGCCACAAGGCTGACCGACACCGGAACTCCGTCCGACCGCGGTTGCTGTGTCAGCTGCGTCAGGATCCGGACCAGATCGGCCGCCGAGGCGTGCTCCAGGGGGATCACCTCGATGTCTTCGTCGTTCGACTGGTCGATGCGCCGGATGATCGAGACCATCCTCGCGACGTTGGCGGCGCGATCCGAGATGATCAGCATGTTCGAGCCCTGATGCGCCGCGAGGTGCCCGTACTGCGGGATGAGCGGCCGCAGTATCGGCACGAGCTGGGCGGCCGCGACATTCTGTACCTGCACGACCTGCGTCACGATGTCGTCCGGACCGATCGCGCCGGCCGTGCCGAGCGGGCCGGCGTATTGCCGTGCCGTCGCGTCGGGCACGATCTTGATCACGTCGCCCGAAGTGACGGCGACGTAACCGTAGACCTGCAGGATCGACAGGAACGCCTCGTAGAAGGCATCCGGCGTCATCGGGGTCGACGACAGCATCGTCACCTTGGCGTTGACGCGAGGATCGATGATGAAATTCTTGTGCGTGACGTCGCCGACGGCTTCGACGATCTGGCGGATGTCCGCATCCTTGTAGTTGGGCGTAATCGTCGCCTGTTGTCCGGACGCGGCGGGTCCGATGATGAGACAGGCCGCGGACAGTGCCAGGGCGATGCAGAAACGCTTGCGTGCGGTCAGAATCCGGCTCATTGCTCGTTGTCGTCCGTCAGGTTCAGTTGACTCGTGCTCAATACGATAACCTCCGGCTGACCGTTTCGTTCCACGGTCACTGATACCTGGTCCGCGTTGTCCAGGCTCTGGAAGATGCGCATCGCCTCGGTAGGATCGGTGAGTGCCTGGCCGTCGATGTCCTTGATCAGGTCGCCCGGACGCAGCCCAAGCGCCGCAAATTGCTGCCGGTTGCGTCCGGGATACACACGATACCCCTGTTGCTGGCCGTCGACGAAATAGGGTGTCGGGCGAATCACGTCCGCGAGTTGCGACACGTTCTGCGCCACGACGGCCTGGATGCTCTCGGACCCGTTGTCGTCGCGCTGGCTCACCGGCATGTTGCGCCGGATCATCGTGCTGTTGCCGGCCGGGAAATCCCTCGGCAGCTTCAGGTTGGTCAGTACGCCGTTCTCGTTGAGTACGACGCGGTCCGGATACACTGCGTGCAGGGTTGCGCCGGGCGTGACGGGCTCGCCGATCGCATACACCTTCTCGTCGTTGTTGCCGTCGGCGATGATCGCGGCCGCCATCTCGGTCACGGTGGCCGCGATCGTGCCTTTCAGCGACAGGTTCGTGAATTGCGTGTCGCGCAGATTCTCCGTTTCATCGACGACCGGCTGCGCAACGGGTTCGGCGCCCGCCTCGCCGAAAATGTGCGCCTGGGCAATGGTCTTTACATCCGCTTGCGGGTCGTCGCCCGCACTCGCCGACGGTTGTCCCGGCGGAACCGCGACCGTGTCGCCGGCGGCCGGGCCGGGCGCCAGCAGCCAGAGTATCCGCGCGACCTGCCAGGCGATGACCACGACGAGGAGCAGCGTGACCCATGGCGGCAGCAGACGGTTGGCCGAGGCGGCAATTCGGGTGCCGTCGAGGCTGGCGATGTCGGACCATCTTGCGCGTGTCGTCATTATGAGGGTGGCCGTCCGGGCATTGTGCGTACCGCTTTAAACGCAGCGCCAAGATGATACGGGTTGAGGTCCTTCGATAACAAGACTACGCAGCTGGAAAATCCTATATTTAGCAATGATATAGACATAAGTCCGGGGGTCGCCGTAGAGCCGGGGCCGGACCCGGACCGGGCACGGCGGAAATTTCCGTGAACCGGCTTTTAGATCAGGGTCTGGCGCCCATATATAATAACCCTGTGGGCCCCGGAGGAGGGTCCGAATGACGGCAAGGGTCGCCGGTACGACGACTCGCGGCGGGCCATGAGCGAACGGAGACCGGACAAGCACGACACGGGCAGTCTTGACCTTGCGGTGGAGGAATCCAGGCCCAAGGTCAAGCGGCCGCCGCTGTATCGGGTAATCCTGATCAACGACGATTACACTCCGATGGAGTTCGTCGTCGAGATTCTCGAATCGATATTCGGGATGGAACGAACGCGGGCGACACAGGTAATGTTGGAGGTACACACGAAGGGCAAGGGCATCTGCGGCGTTTACAATTTCGAAATCGCCGAGACCAAGGTCGCACAGGTGATGAGTGTCGCCAGGCAGCACCAGCATCCGTTACTCTGTACGATGGAAGAATCCTGAGCGAGATGAGGCACCCGTATGTTGAGCAGTGAACTCGAATTCTGCCTGAACGAGGCGTTTCAGAGGGCGCGGGATCGGCGTCATGAGTTCATGACGGTCGAACATCTGTTGCTTGCTCTGCTGGATATCCCCAGGGTCCACGAGATTCTCAAGGCGTGCAATTCGAACATCCCGGAATTGCGCAGACAACTTACCGAGTTCATCGACGAGCAGACGCCGCTGCTCGCGAGCGATGACGACAACGACGTGCAGCCCACGCTGGGATTCCAGCGCGTGCTGCAACGCGCGGTCTTCCATGTGCAGTCCAGCGGCAAGAAGGAGGTCACCAGCAGCAACGTGCTGGTCGCCATCTTCAGCGAGAAGCAATCCCAGGCCGTCTATTTCCTGAGCCTGCAGGACGTGACACGGCTCGACGTCGTCAACTACATCTCGCACGGCATGCCGCAGCTGCCGGGCGAACAGGGTGCGGACGAGAACGAATCCGCTCTCGAGACCGAATCCGACGCCGAAGCGTCACCGCTCGAGCAGTTCGCCACCAATCTCAACCAGCTCGCGATCGACGGCAAGATCGACCCCCTGATCGGCCGGGAACTGGAGATCGAACGCACGGTGCAGATCCTGTGCCGGCGCCGCAAGAACAATCCGCTCTACGTGGGCGATGCCGGTGTCGGCAAGACCGCACTTGCCGAAGGCCTCGCGAGGATGATCATCGAGGAGCGCGTGCCGGACGTCCTGCTCGACAGCACGATCTATGCGCTGGACATGGGAACGCTGATCGCCGGGACCAAGTATCGCGGTGACTTCGAGAAGCGCCTGAAGGGCGTGATCGCGGAAATCCGCAAGGACCCCGGTGCCATCCTGTTCATCGACGAGATACATACGGTGATCGGCGCCGGCGCGGCATCCGGAGGTGTCATGGATGCCAGCAACCTGATCAAGCCGGTGCTGGCGAATGGCGAGATACGCTGTATCGGTTCGACGACCTATGCCGAATATCGCGGCATCTTCGAGAAGGACCACGCCCTGGCGCGGCGCTTCCAGAAGGTCGACGTGCCGGAACCGAGCACCGCCGAGACGATCGCCATCCTGCGCGGGCTCAAGTCGCGATTCGAGGAGCACCACGGCGTGACGTACGAGCAGGGCGCCCTCGAAGCCGCGGCAGAGCTCGCCGCACGGCACATCAACGACCGGCGACTGCCCGACAAGGCGATCGACGTCATCGACGAGGCGGGCGCCAACATGCGTCTGAAACACGGCGAACGGGTGACCATCGAGGTCGTCGAGAATATCGTCGCCAAGATGGCGAGGATCCCGCCGAAGAGCGTCTCGGCGTCCGATCGCGACACGCTGCGGACGCTGGATCGGGACCTCAAGCTGACGATCTTCGGGCAGGATACGGCGATCGAGGCGCTGAGCTCGGCGATCAAGATGGCACGCTCGGGCCTGCGCGAGGAGGACAAGCCGATCGGCGCATTCCTGTTCGCGGGGCCGACGGGCGTCGGCAAGACCGAGGTGACGCGGCAGCTCGCGCTGTGCATGGGCGTCGAGCTGATCCGCTTCGACATGTCCGAGTACATGGAGCGGCACACGGTGTCGCGCCTGATCGGCGCGCCGCCCGGCTACGTCGGTTTCGACCAGGGCGGTCTGCTGACGGAGGCGGTGACCAAGAACCCGCATGCCGTCGTGTTGCTGGACGAGATCGAGAAGGCGCATCCCGAGGTGTTCAACCTGCTGTTGCAGGTCATGGATCACGGCACCCTGACGGACAACAACGGCAGGAAGGCGGACTTCCGGAACGTCATCATCGTCATGACGACGAACGCCGGCGCACAGGAGATGAGCCGCGCCTCGATCGGCTTCACGGAGCAGGATCACAGCAGCGACGGCATGGAGATCATCCGCAAGGCCTTCTCGCCCGAGTTCCGCAACCGCCTCGACGCGATCATCCAGTTCTCGTCGCTGGACGAGGTCTCCGTGCGCAGGGTCGTGGACAAGCTCGTCGTCGAGCTGGAATCCAAGCTGGATTCGAACGAGGTCACGCTCGAGCTTGACGACGCTGCACGCGAATGGATCGCCGTGCGCGGTTACGATCCCAAGATGGGCGCCCGTCCGATGGCCCGCGTCATCCAGGAGCACATCAAGCGGCCGCTTGCCGAGGAACTGCTGTTCGGTGATCTCGCCGACGGCGGCCACGTGCGCATCACGGTCGGGCCCGACGACACGCTCGTGCTACGAACGGAGCGCAACGTCAAAGAACTGGAACACCTCCCGAAGGAATAATCTCTTCTTGTGATTACCGGCCGCGGTAGACGATGCGGCCCTTCGAGAGGTCGTAAGGCGTGAGTTCGACGGTAACCTTGTCACCGGTGAGGATACGGATGTAGTTCTTGCGCATCTTGCCGGAGATGTGCGCAGTCACGACGTGTCCGTTCTCGAGTTCCACTCGAAACGTCGTGTTCGGGAGCGTCTCTGTGACGACGCCCTCCATCTGGATTGCTTCTTCTTTCGCCAAGGTGTGGCTGTCTCCGTGCCAAAATGCCCGCGAATTGTGCAGAAATGGGCGACTCAATGCAATTGAAGTCGCGATCAGTCTCCGCACAGCGCTCGGACCGGCACCGGCGATTTCGGCCAGGCGGGTGCGCGGACGGACGGGTGACAGGCGCGCTCCAGCACCTGGATGAACGTCCGGCGCGGAATCGTCGTCGCGCCGAGCGAGACAAGGTGCGCTGACACGACCTGACAATCCAGCAACTCCATCGCATTTTCGGCCATGTGGCCGACGAGCGCGAGCAGGGCGAACTTCGAGGCATTCGGGACGGCACTGAACATCGATTCGCCGAAAAACACGCGGCCGATGCCGATACCGTACAGGCCGCCCACCAGGGCGGCGCCATTCCAGACCTCGACCGAGTGCGCCCAGCCTTCGTCGTGCAGGCGCTCGAACGCGGCCGTTACGTCCGCCGTGATCCAGGTGCCGCGTTGCGAACGGCGGGGCGCGGCGCAGGCGCGGATGACGCGCGGGAAGGCGCTGTCGAAGCGGATCTCGAGTTCCGAATTGCGCAGGAGCTGGCGCATGCGCCGGGCCAGGTGGTAATCGGACGGCGGCAGGACGCAACGCGGGTCCGGCGACCACCAGAGGATCGGCTGACCCTGTTCGTACCAGGGGAAGATGCCGGCGCGGTAAGCCGCAAGCAGCCGCGGTGTGGACAGGTCACCGCCCGCGGCGAGCAGGCCGTCGGGCTCGTCGAGCGCCAGCTCCACCGAAGGAAACGCGTCGGGCGGATCGTCGGCGCTCAGCCATACGATCCGGTTACCGCTCACGCGTCGTCCTCTTCGGATGCCGGCGGCAGATCGTTGCGATACGGACTGTGGGCGTCGACCGCGAGTATGTATCGATCCACGTGTCGGCGCTCCTCGTCCAGGTAGTCGGCGATGGCCGAGAAGAACTCGGGATGCACGAGCCAGTGCGCGGACCAGGTCGGTACCGGCACGAAACCGCGGCTGATCTTGTGTTCGCCCTGGGTGCCCGGCTCGAAGATCCGCTTCCCTGTCCGGATGCAGTAGTCGATACCCTGGTAGTAGCAGGTCTCGAAGTGCAGCGCGTCGTAATCTCCGTCGCTGCCCCAGTAGCGCCCGTAGAGCACCGAATCGCTCTCGAAGAAAACGGCTGCCGCGATCAGCTGGCCATGCCGTTCGGCCAGCACGACCAGCACCTTGTCGGGCATCGCCGTTGCGACGCGGATGAAGAACTCGAGATTGAAATAGGGCAGGGAACCTCTGCGCATGAAAGTCATGCTGATCAGCCTGTAGACCGCCTGCCAAAGGTCCGTTTCGATCTCCCGGCCCGAAAGGCGCCGGAACCGGATGCCGGCTTCGGCGACCCGACGCCGGTCGCGCCGGGCTTTCTTGCGTTTCGCCGAGCTGAATGTCGCCAGGAAGTCGTCGAAATCGCCGTAGTCGCGGTTGCGCCAGTGGAACTGGCAATCCTTGCGCAAGCGCAGGCCGGCGTCATGCAGCCGATCCAGTTCGTCCTGGCGCGGAAACAGGATGTGCAGCGACGAGCAGCCGCTGTCGCGGGCCAGCTCGATCGAGGCTGACAAC
>JBAUVS010000349.1:0-1596 GCA_049583345.1 Woeseiaceae bacterium | reverse complement strand
CCCGACAGCTCCGCGGCACTGCGACCGAGCAGCCGTTCGAGTCCGAGCAGCGCGACGATGCGCTCCACATCCTGCGCCCTGCCGTTCCCGCGGCGCCGCCAGCCGTACTCGATGTTGCCGCGCACGTCGAGGTGTTCGAACAACCGCGGTTCCTGGAACACGTAGCCGATCGCGCGTTCCTGCACGGCCCGGAAGCGGGCCCCGTCCTGCCAGGTCTCGCCCGCGACGACGAGCCTGCCGGTGGCGGGCCGCTCCAGGCCGGCGATGCAGCGCAGCAGTGTCGTTTTGCCGGCGCCGGACGGACCGAAGATGCCGGTGATGCCGGCGAGCGGCAGTTCGACGTCGACATCCAGCGCGAAGCCGTCCCGCTGCAACAAGTAGCGCATCGCCGCCGTACGTCCGGCGTTCATCGCAGCTGCCACCGGCGGTTGACGAGGTACATCACCAGCAGTGCGGCGAACGCGAACACGAGCAGGATCGCGGACAAGCGGTGAGCGGCCGCGTAGTTCAGCGTCTCGACCTGGTCGTAGATTGCGATCGAGATGACGCGCGTCTCGCCGGGGATGTTGCCGCCGACCATCAGTACGACGCCGAATTCTCCGAGCGTGTGCGCGAAGCTGAGCACGGCGGCGCCGAGATAACCGCGCAGCGACAGCGGCAGCGCGACCGAGAGGAAGGCATCCAGCGGCCCGGCGCCGAGTGTCCGCGCGGCCTCGAGGCGCTGGTCGCCGACCGATTCGAACGCGGCCGCGAGCGGCTGCACGACGAACGGCAGGCTGTATACGCAGGACGCGATCACCAGACCCGCGAACGAGAAGGTGAGCGCACTGCCGGTCACATCGACCCACCAGCCGCCGATCGCGCCGTTCGGCCCCAGCAGTATCAACAGGTAGAAGCCGAGCACGGTCGGCGGCAGCACGATCGGCAGGGCCACGGTGCTCTGCACGACGGGTTTCACACGCGATCCGGTGCGCGCGAGCCACCACGCGAGCGGCGTGCCGGCGACGATCAGGACGACGGTCGTCAGCCCGGCGAGCTGCACGGACAGCCACAGCGGACCGAGCGACGCCGCCTCGCTCACGTCGGCACCGTGTAGCCGTAGCCGCGGATGATCGCTTTCGCGACCGGCCCGCGCAGGAAGTCCATGAACTGCTTCGCCCCGGCCGTAGAAGCTCGCAGCAGGATCGCCTGCTGCAGGATCGGTCCGTGCGCCGATTGCGGCACGTCCCAGCGGCAGGTCGGCGCCGGCAGGCGCGGATCGGCTGCCTCGGACCCCGCGATAAGGCCGAGGCTCGCGTTGCCGGAGACGACGAAGTGCAGGGTCTGTGCGATGTTCTCCCCGTACACGATGCGCGACGAGACCGCGTCCCACAGGCCGGCCGATTCCAGGAATTGCCGGGCCGCCAGGCCGTAGGGCGCCGTGTCGGGATTCGCGATCGCGAGGCGCTTGTTGCCGAGCGTTTCCAGCGCCGCCCTGCAGTCGTGGCCGGCCAGCTCCGGGTCGCGCGACCAGAGCACGAGCGATCCCGCCGCGTAGCTGAACCGCGTGCCGGCCACACCCTGCCCCGACGCCTCGAGCCGGCGCGGCCGCTCCGC
>JBAUVS010000348.1:0-2987 GCA_049583345.1 Woeseiaceae bacterium | reverse complement strand
AAGCACCTCTCGCACGATGCCGCCGAGCCGCTGACCTGGAGCCACAATCGGGTCGAGGGAAAACGCGACTACACCAGCCTCATGTACGTGCCCTCGCACGCACCGTTCGATCTGTGGAATCGAGACGCACCGCGGGGACTGAAGCTCTACGTCCAGAGAGTCTTCATCATGGACGACGCCGAACAGTTCCTGCCGCTGTACCTGCGTTTCATCAGGGGTGTGGTCGACTCCGCGGACTTGCCGCTGAACGTATCGCGCGAACTCCTGCAGAAGAACCCCGAACTCGGGGCGATGCGCGGAGCGCTGACCAGGCGCGCCCTCGACATGCTCGCGAAGCTGGCCGACGACTCGAAGGAAGACTACGGGAAATTCTGGACGGAGTTCGGGCAGGTCCTGAAGGAAGGCATCGTCGAGGATCCGCCGAACAGGGATCGCATCGCCGGCCTGCTGCGATTCTCGAGCACGCACAATGCCGACGAGCGGCAGGATGTCGCGCTGGACGACTATCTCGGTCGTGCCGGGGAAGACCAGGCCGCGATCTACTATGTGCTGGCCGACTCGTACGAGACGGCGGCGGCAAGCCCGCACATCGAGCGGCTGCGGGAACAAGCTACCGAGGTGTTGTTGCTGACGGACCGGATCGACGCCTGGGTGGTCGAGAGCATCGCCGAATACGGCGGCAAGCCGCTGAAGGATGCGGGACGCGCCGCGGTCGACGTTGCCGGGGACGATGCCGGGCAGACACAGGAGGCGCTCGACGCCGGTGAAAAGCCCCTGTTGAAGAAGCTCAAGGGCGTGCTGCGGGAGCGCGTCGAGGCGGTCCGCGTGAGCCGGCGTCTGGTCGAATCGGCGGCCTGCGTGGTGACCGGCGACGATCAGCTCAATCCGCAATTGCGGCGTATGCTCGAGGCGGGCGGGCAAGCGTTGCCGGAGTCGAAGCCGGTGCTCGAGATCAACCTCTCCCATCCGCTGGTGGCACGACTTGCGGCGGAGACTGACGAGGCTCGCTTCGCCGCGCTCGCGGGGATCCTGCTGGACCATGCGCTGCTCGCCGAGGGCTCGGCGCTGGACCACCCCGCCGAATACGTCCGCCGCATCAACCGGCTTTTGCTCGAGCTTGATTCGGGCGCCGGCACGGCCTGATACTGGCATGCCCCAACGACAGCGCGGAACGGGATCGGCAATGGCAGCGGACAGGCCGTCGGAGGGCGAGCTCAGGGCGAAGCTCTCCGACCAGCAATACGAGATCACTCAGAACCGGGGCACCGAGCGGGCGTTCACGGGCAAGTACGTCGATCACAAGGCGGATGGCACCTATCGCTGCGTCTGTTGCGACGCCGAGTTGTTCTCCTCGACGCACAAGTACGACTCCGGATCGGGCTGGCCCAGCTTCTGGCTGCCGCTGGCGAAGGACGCGGTACGTACCAACGTCGACCGGAGCCATGGCATGGTCCGGGAGGAAGTGGTTTGCGCCAACTGCGGCGCTCACCTCGGACACGTGTTCGAAGACGGACCGCAGCCGACGGGCCTTCGCTACTGTATCAATTCCGCCTCGCTGGACTTCAAGGATTCCGGCTGAGTCCGAATACTCAATCGATTCGAGGAATACCGCATGGATTACCGTCCGATAGTGCTCGTGCTGACGTTGGCGACGATGGCGTCTGCCTGTCAATCGCGCCAGGGAACGGCCGACGCCGATGCCGGCAAGAAACCGGCGGCAGAGGCCGCACAGACCGAGGCGGGTCCGGCTCCGGCAGCCGAGGGCAGCAAGGGCGACTATTTCGAGATCGCGCCGGGCCTCACGGCGAGGATCCTCAGGAACGGGTACGGGCGTGCGGCCGAGCCCGGGGATCTCGCCGAGGTTCACTACACCGGCTGGCTGTACGACGAGAATGCACCGGATCATCGCGGTACGAAGTTCGACAGTTCCGTCGACCGCGGCCAGCGTTTCAGCTTCCCGCTGGGCGCCGGACGGGTCATCAAGGGTTGGGACCAGGGCATACCCGGAATGCTGATCGGCGAAACCCGCGAACTCACGATCGCGCCCGAACTCGCCTACGGTGAGCGGGGCGCCGGCAACGTCATCCCGCCCGGCGCGACGCTCGTCTTCGAAGTCGAATTGTTTTCCCTGACCGGACCCGACGATTCAGGGTGAGGCGTCGCGCAGTTCGAACTCGACCCGGCGGTTCTTGCGCCGCCCCGACGGTGTCGCGTTGTCGGCGACCGGTTCGGCAGACCCGCGGCCTGCCACCGCGAGGCGGTCGGCAGGGATCCCCGCAGCGGCAATGTAGTCGGCGACCGAGCGGGCACGCGCGAGACTGAGCTCCCGGTTCCAGGATTCCCCGCCGACGTCGTCGCTATGGCCGACGATGACGATCTTGAAATCGCGGCAGTCGTTGGCGAAGTCGACGATGCGGTCCAGCAGTGCGATGGCCGCATCGGCGACGGCGGTGCCCGATTGGCCGAACGTCACCGAGCCGCTGCTTGCCCGCTCGAACACGCGGCGGCACATCGCATCGAGCGGCGTGTCCGAATCGATTACGACGACGTCGGCATCGACGGGCATACCGGGTCCGGCGGCATTGCGGACTGCGTCGAGCTTTGCCGCGAAGGCGTCGGCATTTTTCGCCACCGCGTGTAACGAAATCCGGTGCGGACGGACCGTGGCCAGCGCCGAGTCGGCGGCGGCGAGCAGGTCCAGCAGACGGTCGGCCGCCGCCCGCCAGGTCGGCGGCACGACGACACCGGGCACGAACCGTGTCTCGACACCGGCAGCACCGAACAGATGCTCGGCGCGACGCCTGAGGCCGGCCTCATCGGCGCCGGTGCCGGCGACTCCGGCGAGGACGATTCGATCGGCGCGACGCGCGAACGACAGCGAGGGCAGTCCGAGTACCGACTGCGAAGCGGGGATGTCGGCGGGCAGCGTTGCCCCCCGGTCGAGTGCGGCGCTGCAGAGTAACCCGCAGCAGACGAGCAGGACGGCC
>JBAUVS010000347.1:0-5561 GCA_049583345.1 Woeseiaceae bacterium | reverse complement strand
GTGCCGGAACAGATGCGGGAACACCCGGGTGTCGATGCCCTGCCGGCGTGCCCAGTAGGCGACACGGTCCTGTACGGAGCGGTGGCGGAGGCGTGTACCACGCCGGCTCACGAACAGCGCCGGTTCGTCGGCCGGTGCCAGCTCCCGACGGCTGCTGTACCAGGCCGACAGCGCGGACCGCGCATGGCGGCCCACGGGCACGATACGTTCCTTGCGCCCCTTGCCGGTGACGCGCACGGTGGCGTCGTTCATGTCGATGTCGGTGCAGTCGAGTCCGACGAGTTCGGACAGGCGCAGGCCGGAGGAGTACAGCAATTCCAGCATCGCACGGTCGCGATCGACGAGCGCCCCCTCGCCCGGCAGGTCGAGCAGCCGTGCCATCCGGTCGGCATCGAGATTGTCCGGCAGGCGCTTGCGGGCCTTCGGGGCGGACACGGCGACGACCGGATTGGAGCGCACGTGCTTCTCGCGCATGAGGTAGCGGAAGAACGTCCGGCCCGCGGAGAGCCGCCGCTGGATGCTGCGAGCCGACAGGCCCCTGCGGAAATTCGTCGCCGCGAAGCTGCGAATGTGTTCGCTGTCGAGTTCGCGCCAGCGGGCGACGCCGGCGCCCTCACACCACGCGTCGAGAGCTTCGAGGTCGCGCCGGTAGTTCTTGCAGGTCTCGCCGGACAGCCGGCGCTCCAGCTCGAGATGGCGGATGAATCGGCCGATCCACGCCTTCTCCGCAGCGTCCACGGGATGGGTCCCGGGCTAGTACCGTTTCAGGGCGCCGGCCACGAGGTCGCCGACGCGGGACAGGTAATCGATGCTCATCCCGGGGTGGAAGCGATCCGTGTCGTTGCTGCCGATCGCGAGGAAGCCGAGCGCGGACTTGTTGCCGAGCGGGATCAACGCCAGCGAGCCGACCTCGTCCGCATCGCCGTGGAAAAGGAATGTCCGCTGCGAATCGCGTGCCTGACCGCAGCGCGGCCGGTTGCCTTTCAGGAAAGTCTCGAACGGCTGCAGTGCTCCGTCGTCCCGTTCGATGACGCGGAAGAACCGGCCGGGCGTGATATCCGCGAACAACGCCGGATTGCCGAACAGCACGAGCACGGCGTGATCGGCGCCGAAACTGCTGCGCATGGCCTCCTCGACGGCGGCGACGGTCGAGGGGAGGTCGCGTGCCCCGAGCAGTTCCAGGGTCATCCGGTGGATCTTCTCCGACAGCGCGTCGTTCGCCCTCGCGACCTCGATGAGGTCCTTCAGCTGGCGCTGCAACTTGAGTTCCTTCTGCCTGAGCATAGAGACCTGGCGTTCGACGAGTGACACGGCACCGCCGGTGCCGTGCGGGATGTGCAGCGAATTCAACAACGCAGCGTGACGCTCGAAGAAATCGGGATTGGCTTCGAGGTAGTCGCTGACCGCCCGTTCGGAAATCTCGTCTTCGATGAGTTCCGGTTTGCGTTGTGTGCTCATAGTTCGATCATTCCCTCACTGATCAACTCGGCATTGCCGGTCAGCCACACCGGCTCCGAACCACCCTGCCAGCTTACCACGAGTCGCCCGCCGGGCAGGTGTACCGTCACGGTGTCGCCGAGTTCACCGGCGCGCCGTCCGGCGACCGCGGCGGCACAGGCGCCGGTGCCGCAGGCGAGCGTTTCTCCGACGCCGCGCTCGTAGACCCGGAGATCGATGCTGGCGCGGTCGCGGACGTGCATGAAGCCGACGTTGACACCCGCCGGGAAGCGGGCGTGGCGGCCGAGCGCCCGGCCGAGGCGCTCGACGTCCGCGCGCCCGACGTCGTCGACCTCGAGGACGCAGTGCGGATTGCCCATCGACAGGACGGAAGCGACGAGGGTCTCGTCGCCGACGCCGATCTCGTAACGATCGCTCTGTTGGCCCGCATCGAACGGGATCCGCGCCGGTTCGAAAACGGGTGCGCCCATGTTAACCGAGACGGTGCCGTCGTCGAGGACGTGTGTCTCGATCGGCCCGGCGCTGCCGCCGAGCACCAGGTCCCGCTTGCCGCCCGCCTGTGCCGCCAGCATGGCCGCGACGCAACGCACCCCGTTCCCGCATTGCTCCACCTCGCCGCCGTCGGCGTTGAACACGCGGTAGCTGGCATCCATCGAGGCGTCGCGGGCCGGGCCGACCCACATGAGCTGGTCGAATCCCGGGCCCGTGGCGGCATCGCCGAGCCGTCTCAGCGTGTCCGGATCGGGTGGCGGCATGTCATCCCCGCGTCGGTCCACGACGACGATCCGGTTGCCCGCACCGTGCATTTTGAGAAAAGGGACCTGCATGCGGCGGAGTGTAGCAGCGGCCGGATCGCGGCCGAAAAGACGCCGTGCAGGTTCTGCAGCCGGGAATGGACTTTTCATGGCCGCCTCTGTAGTTTTACATAAACACCAAAAATTGCCGTGCGCCCCGCTCGAGGCGGGCGACCGGCGGCATGCTCGAGGAGAATCCATGCGGCACATAATGGTATTGAATGCCAAGGGAGGCTGCGGAAAAAGTACGCTGGCGACCAACATCGCATCCTATTTCGCCAACGAGGGCGCCAGCGTCGCCCTCGCCGACTACGACCCCCAGCGGTCCAGCCTGGACTGGGTCGCGCGCCGCCCGGCGGACCGGCCCGAGATCGTCGGCGTCGCTGCCTACGAGGACGGCCTGAAGCACGTGCCGCGCAGCTCCGATATCGTGGTCAGCGATGCGCCGGCCCGCTCGCATGGCACCGAGCTGACCGACCTCGTCCGGCATGCCGAAACCATTGTCGTGCCGGTCCTGCCTTCGACGATCGACATGCAGGCGACGACCTCGTTCCTCCAGGAATTGCGGAGCGTGGGCAAGGTGGACCGCAAGGAAGTGCGCATCGGCGCGATTGCGAATCGCGTGCGGGACTACACGCTGATCTTCGACGAACTCGACGAATACCTGACCAAGGCCCGCGTTCCCTATATCGCCGCCCTGCGCGAGGCCCAGAACTACGTCCGGGCCTACACCCGCGGCCTCGGCATCTTCGAACTGCCCGAGTACCTGGCCTGGCCGGACTGGGACGAGTGGGACCCGCTGGTCAGCTGGCTGAACAGCAGGCGCAGCCAGCCCTGATTCGTCGCGCGAAGCGGCCTGGAGCAGCCGCGCCGCGTTGTCATTGCGAGGAGCGCAGCGACGAAGCAATCCAGACTGGATTGCTTCGCTTCGCTCGCAATGACCCGTCCGGTATCGTCGACCCTTACCGCCGGTCGGAGCGCAGCCGCGGCAGGGTCAGCGACGGGCCGTCGGCGACCATGCCGAGGCCGTCGCGGAAGGCCTCGGCGGCGGCGTCGGTCTCGCCGAGACGGTTCAATAGCCGGCCGTATTCCTGGTAGGCCTCGGGGCTCGGCCTCAGGCTGATCACGGTCTCGAGGTAGCTGCGCGCCTTGCCCCAGAGCTCGTTGCGCAGGCACAGGCGCGCCGCGGCGAGCAGCAGGTCGGGATCGTCGCCGTGCGCGGCCAGCCAGCCCTCGGACCGCTTGAGCTGGGCCGTGATGTCGGGGCCTTCGACCAGCCCGTACAGGCGCGCGAGCGGGCCGCGCCACTCGGACTTGAGGGCTGCGGCGAGATCTTTCTCTGCCTTGACGTTTTCGCCCGTGCGCATGAGCGCGCTGTAGTACGCGTCGAGGAGCGTGAGATTCTTGCGCAGGTGCTTGTCGAGACTCTTGAATTCGCGTGCCACGGCCTCGCCGTCCGCGGCGTGCCGGAAATTCTCCGCATGCACCCGGATCGACCATTCCTCCAGCGTCTCGCGCTTGATCCGGCCCTGCTTTTCGAGGCGGGGCAGCAGTTTGGCGAGCTGGTCCCAGTCCCGCAGCCGGTAATAGAGCCGGCCGAGCAGGGCCAGGGCATGACTGTGATCGGGCGAGTTCTCCTCGATCCTGCGCAGTGTCGCGAGCGCCTGTTCGTACTGTTCCCGATCGAGCTGCAGTTCCGCCTGCGTCAGCAACACGGCATTCGCCGCCTCCGGGGTCTGTTCGTAGGCGAGCTTCAGCCATTCGTCGCGCCGTTCGTCCCGGCCCTGGAGGTGCGCGGCACGGGCGGCCAGCAGGTAATTGAACAGTGGCGCATCGCTGCTGCCCGCCGCCCGCGCGAGCAGCTTCTCGCCGCGCGCAAAGTTGCCTTCGGCGACCTCGATCATCCCCTGCGTGAGTTTCTGGCCCGCCCTTCCGGCTCGGAACCGGCCGGCGGCCTCGCCGAGCCGCCGCGGCGCCTGCAGGATGCGCCGGATCAGCCAGATCGCGGCCAGCAGCAGCATCAGCAACAACAACAGGATCGGCACCGAGGTCTCGACCGTGTACCCGTGGAACTGCATCGCGACATAGCCGGGATCGGGGAGCAGGAAATTCGCGCCGAGGGCACTCGCGATGAGTACGGCGGCGACGATCGCGGCAAACTTCATTGCGCGGGCTCGGAGGCGGCCCGGTGTTGTCTCAGCAGGCGCAGCGACTCGGAGATGTCCGGCGGCGCCGATACCTTCACGCCGTCACGGAGCTCCGCGATGGTATCGATGGCGCTCTTCACCTGCGTATTGCCGGACTCGAAATATTCGCCCAGCCACGTGGTCGCGTCGTCGAGACTCTGCCGGAACGCGGCCTGCTCGCCGCGCAGGAGCGCGAGACGGGCGACCTCCAGCTTGAGTTCCAGATTCGTGCGCAGGAAGTATTCGGCGTCCGGCGCCACCAGCGGTATCGCCCCCTCACCGGGTTTGGATACCTTGACCAGCCCCGAGGCGACCCGCTTGACGGATGCCCAGGCCCGCGCGAATGCGCCGGCGGCCGGTTCCGGTTCGGCGCCGCCCTCCGTCGTGTCGGCACGCACCGCCTTCAGCGGCAGCGTTTCGGCGACGCGGGACAGGCTCGCGAGCGTCAGTGTCACGCCTTCGACGTCGGGCTTCTCCATCGCGTCGAGCGCGGCCAGTTCGTCCGCGATCGCCTGGCGCACATCGATCATGGCCGGGTCGCCGAGCCGGGCGAGGCGGTCGTCGGCGGTCTTCAGTGCGAGCGTGGCGAGGTCCGGGTCGGAGGCGAGCTGCAACTCGGCGTTGGCGATTCTCAGGTAGTGCTCGGCTTCGGCGACGAGCCAGCTCGTGCGTGCGCCGGCGGATGCACCCTGCAAGGCCGACACGTCGCTCTCCAGATTGCCGAGCCGAGGCGACAGCGAGTCCAGCGTCTGCTTCCTGTCGGCGAATTGTTGCTCCAGGGATGCCAGCTTCTCACTCGTGCGGGCGTCGTCGTCGGCGAGTCTCGCGATCGTCGATCGGAGGTTCTCGACCGACTCGCCGGAGGAGGCGAGCCGGCTGTCGAGGTCGGCGATGGACTCGACGCTGTGTGCGGCCGCACGCCGTTGCCGCCAGTCGTCGATCGCGAAGTAGGTCGCCGCGGCGACGGCGACGACCGAGAGCAGGAGCGCGAGCCAGGCAACGGTGTTGCGCGAGCGAGCGGGTCGGGCGACAGCAGGCGGCTCCGGCGTCGCGTCCTTGCCGGCTTCGGTTGCGGTCTCCACGCTCGAGGGTTTCTGCTCTTCGTCGTTGCCGTTCATCGGGA
>JBAUVS010000346.1:0-2786 GCA_049583345.1 Woeseiaceae bacterium | reverse complement strand
TAGTCGAGGCGTCGAACGAATCGCGCAGTGCAAGTCCCGCTTTTTCCGCTGAATACCGTGTTGTTCCCGGGCGGTCCCCTGCCGCTCCGGATCTTCGAGGCACGTTACATCGACATGATCAGCGATTGCCTGCGCCGGGACAGCCCGTTCGGGGTGTTGTTGATCCGGGACGGCGGCGAGACCGGACCGGCGACGACGCACAGCATCGGCACCCTGGCCCGCATCACGGACTGGTATCAGGGCAGCGACGGACTGCTCGGCGTCACCGCGATCGGCGAGCACCGGTTCCGGTTGCTGTCCAGCGAACGCATGGACAGCGGCCTCAACGTCGGCGAAGTCGAACTGTTACCCGACGAGCCGCCCGTGCCCCTGCCGGAGGAATACCAGCCGCTGTCGCAGATTCTCGACGGCGTGCTCGATGACCTCGGCCGGCTGTATGCGTCGCTGGATCGCCGCCTCGATGACGTTGCCTGGGTGACGACGCGTTTCGTGGAAATCCTGCCACTCGAACTCGAGGAGAAGCAGCGTTGCCTGGAAGACTGTGACCCGGAAGCGCGCCTGAAGATCGTGCGGCGTCTCCTCGAGCAGGTGCGCGGCCCGCTGGACTAGGACAGGCTCCTAGAGGCCCTCGAATGCCCCGGCCGCGGCGGCCAGGGTCTGCTCGAGCTCCGCCTCACCATGTGCGCTCGAGACGAAGCCTGCCTCGAAGGCAGAAGGCGCGAGATAGATGCCTGCATCGAGCATCCGATGGAAGAAGCGCCGAAAACGCTCGACGTCCGCGCCCGCGACCTGCGCGTAGCGGCGTATCGGCCCGTCCGCAGTGAACACGAAACCGAACATGCCGCCCGCATGCTCAGTTGCCAGCGGAATGCCCGCCCGCTCCGCTGCCGCCGCGAGCCCTTCGGCGAGTTGCCGCGTGCGCTCGCCGAGCGTCTCGTAGAATCCGGGCGTGTCGAGCCCCTCGAGCGTGGCGAGTCCCGCGGCCATCGCAAGCGGGTTGCCGGACAGCGTCCCGGCCTGGTAGACGGGCCCGTCGGGTGCGATGCTGGCCATGATGTCGGCGCGGCCGCCGAACGCCGCCGCGGGCATGCCGCCGCCGACGATCTTGCCCAGCGTGGTGAGGTCGGGACGGATGCCGAACAGTGCCTGCGCGCCGCCCCTGGCGACGCGGAAGCCCGTCATCACCTCGTCGAGGATCAGCAGGGCGCCCGCCGCGGTACACGCCTCGCGCAGGGCTTCGAGAAAACCCGGCACCGGCGGCACCATGTTCATGTTGCCGGCGATCGGCTCGACGATGACACAGGCGATCTCGTCGCCGTGACGCCCGAACGCCTCGCGGACTCCGTCGACATCGTTGTAGGTCAGCGTGATCGTGTGTTCGGCGAGTGCCGCCGGCACGCCCGGAGAACTCGGCACGCCGAGCGTCAGGGCGCCGGAGCCGGCCTTGATCAGCAGCGAGTCCGAATGGCCGTGATAGCAGCCTTCGAACTTGACGATCCGGTCGCGTCCCGTATGGCCGCGCGCCAGGCGGATGGCGCTCATGGTGGCTTCCGTGCCGGAACTGACCATGCGCAGGCGCTCCATCGAGGGGACGAGCTTGCGGATCTTCTCTGCGAGCCGCGTTTCGAGGACCGTAGGTGCGCCGAAACTCAGTCCGTCGCGGGCCGCCTCGATCACGGCCTCGATCACTTCGGGATGCGCGTGACCCAGGATCATCGGACCCCAGGATCCGACATAGTCGATGTAGCGCTTGCCGCCCTCGGCTTCCAGCCACGCACCCCGCCCGCGCTTGATGAACACGGGTTCCCCGCCCACGCCGGCGAACGCGCGCACCGGCGAATTGACGCCGCCGGCGATGACTTTCCTTGCGTCAGTATAAAGGCTCATGCTCATCCTCCCGCAGAGGGCGCATGCTACCGGATGCAGGGGAGGGCTGTCGCGCAGCCGTTATGCCGAGTCGACCCAGACCAGTTCGTGCGTGTAGCGCCCGTCCGGGTGGAGTTCGATACGCCGATACGCCGGCGGGCGATCGTCCACTGCGAATTCGTCGCTGCGCGGGGCAAATTGCCGGCAGGTCGACGGTGTGGTCAGGATGCGGATGCCGTCGTGCTCCGAGTCGTACTCCTGGTGTACGTGACCGAAGATCGCGAGGCGGACGCCGGCGATCTCCCTGAGGCTCGCGAGGAATTCCGCGCCGTTGCCGAGCCCGACCCCGTCGAGCCAGCGGCTGTGCACCGGCACGGGCGGATGATGCACGCAGACCATGACGTGTGCGGCATCGCCGCCGGCGACCTCCGATTCCAGGCGTGCAAGTTCACGTTCCGGGACACGGCCGCCGACCTCGCCTTCGACGCAGCTGTCGAGACAGGCGATCAGCCAGTTCCCGGATTGGTGTGTCGAGCAATAGTGGAACGGCGGAGATGCGAGCGTCTCCCGCATCAGCTCGCGCACGTCATGGTTCCCGGGCACGCAATAGACCGGCAGCCCGAGGCGTGACAGCAGCGTGCGAAGATTCTCGTAGGCACCGCGGCTGTCGTCCTGCACGAGGTCGCCGGTAAGGACGATGAGATCCGCGGGCCAGCCGCTCGCGGCGTAGTGCTCGAGCACGCTGGAGAGCGAGGCGTAGGTCGTGACGCCGCGCAGTTCGCCGCGCGTGTCCGCGAACAGATGGGGGTCGGTCAGGTGCAGGACCCGGAGTGGGTGGGCGTGTCGGATGGCCCGGTACCTCGTTCGATATCAACAAGTTGCGGAATCATAACGGCCGCCGCGCCCGGTCCGCAATCGAC
>JBAUVS010000345.1:0-14619 GCA_049583345.1 Woeseiaceae bacterium | reverse complement strand
GAGGTTGATCGGCGCGCCGTCTTCGACGATCGCCGCCGCATACGGCCGGCAACCGGGGTAGCCGCACTGCGCGCACTGGGTCTGCGGCAGCAGCTCATCGACCTGTTCGACCAGGCTGCTGCGGTCGGCGGGCAGCGTGCGCGAGGCGATGCCCAGCGCGAGGCCGGCGACCAGGGCGAGCGCCGAGATGGTCAGGATTGCCGTCCACATCGGCGATCACGTCACGGTCTTGCCATGCCCGAGAAACCCATGAAGGCGAGCGACATGATGCCGGCCGTCATCAGGGCGATCGCGGTGCCGCGGAACGGCATCGGCACGTCGGATGCCGCGAGGCGCTCCCGAACCGCGGCGAACAGGACCAGGACGAGGGCGAACCCGGCGGAGGCACCGAACCCGAAAAACACCGATTGCACGAAGCCCTTCGATGACTGGACGTTGAGCAGCGCGACACCGAGTACCGCGCAATTGGTCGCGATCAGCGGGATGAAAATGCCGAGCACCTGGTGCAGCAGCGGGCTCAGGCGGCGGACCATGATTTCGGTGAACTGCACGCTGGCCGCGATGACGAGGATGAAGGCAATCGTCCGCAGGTACTCGAGGTCGAGTGGCACGAGCACGTACCGGTGCAGCAGATAGGCCGTGGCGGAAGACAATGTCAGGACGAAGGCGGTGGCCAGCGACATGCCGGCGGCGGCCTCGAGATTGCGTGACACGCCCATGAACGGGCACAGGCCGAGGAACCGCGTCAGCACGAAGTTGTTGACCAGCACCGTTCCGACGAGGATGGCGATGATTTCGGTCATGTCGCTGTTACTTTACGCGCATTCCCGGTTCGGCGCCTTCGTCCGGCGACAGCAGGAAGATGTCGCTGCCGCCGGGCCCCGCCGCCAGGACCATGCCATCGGAGACGCCGAATCGCATCTTGCGCGGGGCCAGGTTGGCCACAAGGATAACGTGGCGGCCGGCCAGAGTCCCGGGGTCGTAGGCCTCGCGGATGCCGGCGAAGACCTGGCGCGTGGCGCCGCCGGTATCCAGCGTCAGCCTGACGAGCTTGTCGGCGCCGTCCACGAGTTCGGCGCTCTCGATCCTCGCGACACGCAGATCCACCTTGAGGAAGTCGTCGATGCCGATCTCCGGCGTCCCGGCGCCGATCGCGGCATTGCCCGAAGTGTCTTTCGATTGTTCCACCATGCGGTTCACCCGTTCGGTCTCTACTCGCGTGAGCAGCGGTTCGAAAACGTTGATACCGGCGCCGAGCAAGGGCTCTGCCGCCGAATCCCAGGTCCAGTCGTGCTCGCCGAAAAACTCGCGCGCTTTTGCGGCCACCGTCGGGATGACAGGCGCCAGGTAGATCATCAGGCTGCGGAACAGGTTCAGCCCCTGCGTGCAGACAGCCTGGACTTCATCGAGCCGGGCCTCATCCTTGACCAGCTGCCAGGGTTTCGCTTCGTCGATGTAGCGATTCGCGCCGTCGGCGATCGCCATGATCCTGCGGATCGCCTTCGAATACTCGCGGCGCTCGAAAAATCCGGCGATGTCTTGCGCGGCGTCGGCGGCCTCGGCCTGCAGGTCGGGCCGCGGCAAGGCGTCGGCGAGCCTTCCTTCGAAGCGCTGGTTGATGAAGCCCGCGCAGCGGCTGGCGATGTTGACCAGCTTGCCGACGAGGTCGGCGTTCACCCGCGCCACGAAATCCTCGAGATTCAGGTCGATATCATCGACCGTGGGTCCCAGCTTGGCCGCGTAGTAATAGCGAAGGTAGGCGGGATCGAGGTTGTCCAGGTACGTGCGTGCCTTGATGAAGGTGCCGCGCGATTTGGACATCTTCGTCCCGTCGACCGTCAGAAACCCGTGCGCGAAGACGCTGCTCGGTGCGCGGAAGCCCGCGCCCTGCAGCACGGCCGGCCAGAACAGCGTGTGGAAGTACATGATGTCCTTGCCGATGAAGTGATACACCTCGGTATCGTGGCCGGGGCGCCAGTATTCGTCGAAGTCGAGGTCGTCTCTGCGTTCGCACAGGTTGAGGAAGCTCGCCGGATAGCCCACCGGCGCGTCCAGCCAGACATAGAAATACTTGTCCTCGGTGCCCGGGATGCGGAAACCGAAGTAGGGCGCGTCGCGAGAGATATCCCAGTCTCTGAGGCCCGCAGCGAACCACTCCTCCAGTTTCGAGACGACGTTGCGGTCGAGTGCCGCCTCCCGCATCCACTCGCGCAGCCGCTCCTCGTAGGCGCTGAGCCGAAAGAAGTAATGCTCCGATTCGCGCTTGACCGGGCGCGTGCCGGACAGGACCGACACGGGATCGATCAGATCGGCCGGCGTATACGTGGCGCCGCAGACCTCGCAGGCGTCGCCGTACTGGTCGGCGCTCCTGCAGCGTGGGCAGGTACCGCGCACGAAGCGGTCCGGCAGGAACATCCCTTCCTTCTCGTCGTAGGCCTGTTCGATCGTGCGCGTATAGATGTCGCCGTTGTCCCTGAGCACTTCGAACATCTCGACCGTCAGCGCCTCATTCTCTGGAGAATGGGTCGTGTAGTAGTTGTCGAAACCGATGCCGAACGCCGCGAAATCGCGGACGAACGCCTCCGAGACGCGAGTCGTGAGTTCCTCGGGAGCGACGCCGAGTTCGCGCGCCTTGATCATGATCGGTGTGCCGTGCGCGTCGCTCGCGCACACGTAGGTGCAGGTGTGACCACGCATTTTCTGGAAGCGCACCCAGATGTCGGTCTGGATGTACTCGACGAGATGGCCCATGTGGAGGTCGCCGTTGGCATACGGCAGGGCGCTCGTGACGAGGATTCTGCGTGTTTTGCGCGGCATCGTCGGGCTTGCGGTTGGCTTCGGGGCCTGCGGGATCAAAGGCCGCGATTATGCCACGAGCGCCGCGCCGCGCGACGCCAAATTCGGTTTCAGTCCTCTTCCATCAGGCGTTCGAATTTCGCCTTGTTGTTCGCCTGCTGGTAGGCCTCGCGGCCGGAGATCTGGCCCTGCCGGTGCAATTCCATCAGCGCGGAGTCCATGGTCTGCATGCCGACCGAGCCTCCCGACTGCATGGCGGTCTCGAGCTGGTCGAGCTTGCCCTGGCGGATCAGGTTGGCGACCGCCGGCGTGTTGATCAGCACCTCGAGCGCGGCCACGCGGCCGGCATGGTTCCGGGTCGGCAGCAGCTGTTGTGAGACGACGCCGCGCAGCGACGTGGAGATCATCGTGCGGATATGCCCCTGCTTGTCGGCCGGAAACGAGTTGATGATGCGATCGACCGTCGCCGCGGCGCCGTTCGTGTGCAGGGTACCCATCACCAGGATACCCATCTCGGCGGCCGTGACCGCGATGCTGATCGTCTCGAGGTCACGCATCTCGCCGACCAGGATGACGTCCGGATCCTCACGCAAAGCGGAATGCAACGCTTCCGCGAACGATTCGCTGTGCATTCCGACCTCACGCTGGCTGACCAGGCTGCGCTTCGTCGAATGCACGAACTCAATGGGGTCCTCGATCGTCAGGATGTGGCCCTTCATGCTGCTGTTCATCGAGTCGATCATCGCCGCCAGCGTCGTCGACTTGCCGGAACCCGTCTTGCCCGTGACGAGGATCATGCCCTGCGTCTGTCTGCACAGCGTGTGGATGACCTTCGGCATCTTGAGCTCTTCGAGCGAAAGGGCCTGCGACGGGATCGCGCGGAAGATCGCGCCGATACCGTTCAGGTGCCGGAACACGTTGACACGGAAACGTGACACGTCAGGGATGGCGTAGGCGAAGTCTGCGGCGTCGTTGGCAGAGAAATGGCGCTGCGTCGTGCCGTCCATGATCTCGAGCAGGGCCTCGCTCGCTGTCTCCGTGCCGAGGTGCTCGTCCATCAGGATATGCAGATCGCCGTGGATGCGCACGCGGACGGGGTCGCCCGATACGAAGTGCAGGTCGGAAGCATTCTTCGCGAGAGCGGCCTCCAGGTACTGGTCGATCTTCATTCGTGTCTACTCGCTTTCCGCAGTTTCGGCCGCCAGGGTCGGGACGAGACTGGTGTCCGTGACGAAGCGCGCGAACTTGCGCTTGTCGCTGGCGAAACGGAAGGCATCGTCGGGGTCGACTTCCTTGCGGTTGATCGCCTCCAGCAACGCCTGGTCGAGCAATTGCATGCCGAGATCCCTGCCGGTCTGCAGCTGCGACGGGATCTGATGGGTCTGGTCGGTCTGGATGAGTTTGGAGATGGCCCGGTTGTTGACCAGGATCTCGACGATCGCGCGCCGGCCGCGGCCGTCGGGCGTCTTGCACAGCACCTGGGTAACGACCGCCTTCAGGCTCATCGACAGGAACGCCTTGGTCTGTTCGCGCAGCTCGCCGGGCAGGGCGTCGATCATCCGGTCGATGGTCTTGACCGCGCCGGTCGTGTGCAGCGTGCCGAGCACGAGGTGACCGGTTTCTGCGGCGGTCATCGCCATCGAGATCGTTTCCGCGTCGCGCAACTCGCCGACCAGGATCACGTCCGGATCCTCGCGCATCGCGGAGCGGACGCCGTCGGCAAACGACGTCAGGTGCGTGCCGAGTTCGCGCTGAATCACCTGGCATTTCTTGCTGGGGTGCACGAATTCGATCGGGTCCTCGAGGCTGATGATGTTGAGGCTCCGCGTTTCGTTCAGATGATTGATCATCGCGGCCAGCGTTGTCGACTTGCCCGTCCCGGTGGAACCCGTGACCAGTACCATGCCCTGGTGATAGTCGCAGAACTTGCGTATCACCGGTGGCATCTTGAGCTGATCGAGCGATGGCACGTCGCCGGGGATGTACCGGAACACGGCGCCGTAGCCCGTCTGTTTGCGGAACACGTTGACACGGAAGCGCCCGCCCTGCTCGCCGACGTAGGAGAAGTCCAGGTCGTGGCCCTGGGCCAGCTTCTCCTTCTGATTCTCGGTCAGGATCTCGAGCACGTAGTTCTCGAGTTCCGTATCCGAGAGCTGGCGGAACTTGATCGGCATCAGGTCGCCGTTCATGCGCAACATGGGCGGCACGCCGACCGCCAGGTGGACGTCGGAACAGCCTTGCGCGAGGCCGAGTTTCAGGAATGCGTCGATGCGAGCCATTGCCGCCCGAACTCCCGTAAATCAGTTAGTTAAGACCATCCTAGGCGGAAATTATGTCGCATTCCAGAGCGACATCACAGTTTTGAGAATTGAGTCCGCCCGGCCGGCAGCACCGCGGCCTCGTCAGATGACGAGCTTGTCGAGTGCCTCGGTGAGTTCGCCCATCGACTGATAGCGCTTGGTCTTGTCCACCGACATGGCCTTGCCGATGATGGTGGCGTACTCGTCGGGGATCTGCGGATTGATCTCCTGGCAGGCCTTGGCCTTGCCCTGCACGTGCTGGTACATCACGGACATGTGATCGCCACGGCTGTAAGGCGGCACGCCGGTCGCCATCTCGTACATGATCACGCCGACGCTGTAGATGTCGGCCGTCTCGTCCACCTTCTTGCCGAGGATCTGCTCCGGCGCCATGTACTTCGGCGAACCGATGACGTAGCCGGTCTTCGTGAGCTGTGTGTCGCCGCTGGCCGCGGCCGCGGCGACGCCGAAGTCCACGATCTTGAGCAGGCCCTCGTCGTTGACGAGGATGTTGGCGGGCTTCAGGTCACGATGGATGACGCCGGCCTGGTGGGCGACCGCCATGCCGGTCGCGATATCGCGCGAGAACCGCAGGGCCTTGCCGATATCCATCGGCTTGCTGTTCGGGATCTCGCCGCTCAGCGTGTGCGAGGGGAAATACTCCATCGAGATGGCGTAGGCGCCCTGCAGGTTCAGGAAGTCGTAGATCCGGATCACGTTGCGGTGCGTGATCTTCCGGGAATAACGCAATTCGTGGACGAAGCGCTTCATCATCTCCTCGTCCGAGGAGACGTTCGGGTTCAGGAATTTCAGGATGAGGCGCTCGTCGACGACGTCGTCCTGCATCAGCAACACGGTACCGAACGCACCCTTGCCGATCTTCTCGATGTATTTGTAGCGGCCCTCGATGACGTCGCCCGGATTGAGCGTGGAGATGTCGAGCATGGGCGGCGCGACCGGCAAATGGCCCGTCGCCTCGGCCTTCGCCGCTTCGGCCTTTGCCTTGGCCTGCGCGCCGAGGAGCTTGTCGAGGTCCTCGTTCTCGAGCAGCAGGGTCTTGGTATGTTCGCCGATCTTCTTGGCGCGTTCGTTCTCGGCGAGCACCGTCGCCGAAAAGCGCGCGTCGAGATCTTTGAGCGCCTTGTCGGCGTTGTTGATGATAGTGGGCTCGTCGCTCTGCTTCAGTTTGGTCAGCACGCTGCGCACGGTCTCGGCGTGCGATTCGTCGGCGAGGGCGGAGAGTGCCCTGATCGCCTCGACCTGCACGTCGCGTTCGGTCCGATTCAGCATCGGCACGATCTTCGAGATATGTTTCTGGTTGCCGAGCTTGGCGATCGCCCGCACGACGACGGTGTCCGTCCGCGGGTCCTGGCCCAGCATCTCGATCAGCCTGGGCAATGCCTTGGGACTGCCGATCTTCGACAGCGCGTCGACGGCCCGCTCGCGGACCCACCAGTCGGTGTCGTTGGTAGCTGCCACCAGGTGGTCGACGGCTCGCTCGTCCTTGGTGGCATTGAGGATCTCGATCGCGGTGCGGCGGATTTCCTCGTCTTCGTCCCTGATCAGGGAGACGACCGAATCGACCACCTTCGGGCCGCCGATTTCGGCCAGTGCGTCGCCCGCGCGTGACCGCACCCACCAGTCGTCGTCCTTGATGGCGTTGAATAATTCCTTCACGGAGTCGACGCTCCCGATCTCGTTCAACACCTCGACGGCCGCCCGGCGCGCGTACTCGGATTCGTCCTTGAGTGCGTCGGTGAGATACTGGACCGTGTCCGGATGTTTGAGCTGCACGATCATGTCGACGGCCTTGTTCTGCACGTCGATGTCCGGGTCCTGCAGCAATTTGCTGACCGCGGCGATATTGACCGACCCTCCCCTGGCGGCGAGGGCGCTGAGCGCGGCACTGCGGACATCCTTGTTCGAATCCTTGAGCTGGAATTCGAGGGCCTGGTTGACCTCCGGCCGGTCGAACTTGGAGATCAGCTTGATGATGTGCACCTTGATGACCGCATCACGGCCGCCGAGCCGCGAGATCAGGTCCGGGACCATCTCGGGGCGAATAGTCTCCTCGATGATCTTGAAGATGGCCGCGGATTCCTTCGGGTCGAGTTCGTAGGCGCGCTGCAACAGCTCGTGGACGCTGAGGTCCTGCTTGTGCACGCGCAGCACCTCGATCAGGGCCGGCTTGGAGACCTCCGGATCGTCGAACCAGTCGAGCAGGCTGTTGGCGTTGTAATTCGTGGCGCTGGACAGTGCCCAGGACGTGCCCGAGACGACCCGTTCGTTGCCGTCGGCCAGCCCCTCCTTGTACAGGTTCAGCGTCTTCTCGTTGACCAGGCTGGAGAGGATATCGACGAACACCATGGTGTGCGTCTTGTCGGAGAGGGCGAGCGCATCGATCGCCTTCGGGATGACCTTGGGTCCGACGTTCTTGATGCGGTTGACGAGTCGCCTGGCGGAGGCCGACTCCGGCTCCTGTTCGGCGACGAGCTGACTGACCAGCTGGTCCGCTCGAAAGCCGCCGAGGAGGCTCACGCCGGCGCACCGTCGCGCCGGACGGCCGGCGCCGGCGTCCCTGCACACCTCGAATCTGCGTGTATCCTGTTACCAGTCAATCGTCGTTTCGCTCTTGCCCAGGCGAATCCGGGAACGTGCAGCGGGTTATCGGACGCAGCCTCTCAATTCCGATGCGGCATTATGCCACATCACCTGTGCGACAATGTCACGCAAGCCGTTGAAAACCAATGCTTGGTTCCCTCAACAGCTTCGATACAATGTGCCCTCGCGGGACCTCCTTCGCGGGCCCCAGGCTCAAGATTTTACCTAATACGAAGGTCGGAAATGTGACGCCGTCAACAGATTCGGACGCCAGTAAGTTCCTCGAAACCCTGGAATTACCGGGTATCGGCCGCACGCTCGCCGAGGTCGGCCGGGTCGTCGCGGTCGACCGTACCGGGGCCACCCCCGAAGCCCGGATCGAACTCGGGTTCCCGGCGATGAGCCGGCATGCCGAGTTTACCGCCGCGCTCGCGAAGGCGCTCGACGAGCGCACCGGCGCGGCCGGGGCGCGCATCTCGATTGCCACGCGCATCGTCGCGCACGGCGTGCAGCGCAACCTGAAACCGCTGCCGGAGGTTCGCAACATCATCGCGGTGGCATCCGGCAAGGGCGGCGTCGGCAAGTCGACGGTGGCCGTCAACCTGGCGCTGGCGCTCGCGGCGGAAGGCGCCGCGGTCGGCTTGCTGGATGCCGACATCTACGGCCCGAGCCAGCCGCAGATGGTTGGTCTCGCCGGCCGGCAGCCGCAGAGCGACGACGGCAAGACCATGCAGCCGCTGATCGCGCACGGTATCCAGGTCATGTCCATCGGATTCCTCGTGGACGCCGACCAGCCGATGATCTGGCGTGGCCCGATGGTGACCTCGGCGCTGCAACAGCTCCTGCATCAGACCCGCTGGCACGATCTCGACTACCTGATCGTGGACATGCCACCCGGCACCGGCGACATCCAGCTCTCCCTGTCCCAGCAGGTGCCGGTCAGCGGCGCCGTCATCGTCACCACGCCGCAGGACATCGCGACACTGGACGCCCGCAAGGGCCTCGCCATGTTCCGCAAGGTATCGGTGCCGGTGCTCGGCATCATCGAGAACATGAGCACGCACGTCTGCTCGCAATGCGGGTTCGAGGAGCCGATCTTCGGCACGGGCGGTGGCGAGAAGATGGCCGCCGACTTCGACGTCGAACTGCTGGGCCAGCTCCCGCTCGATGCGCGCATCCGCGAGCAGACCGACAGCGGACGCCCGACGGTCGTCGCGGACCCGGATTCGGCCGCCGCCGCGGCTTACCGGGCCGCCGCGATCCGCCTCGGGGCGGCGCAGGCGGCGCAGGGCAGGGACTACAGCAGCCGCTTCCCGAAGATCGTCGTCGAGGAGAGCTGATGAGCATCAAGTCCGACCGCTGGATCCGGCGCATGGCCGAGGGTCACGGCATGATCGAGCCGTTCGAACCCGGCCAGGTCCGGCGCCGCGGCGAGACCAGCATCGTCTCCTACGGCACCTCCAGCTACGGCTACGACGTCCGCTGTTCGAACGAATTCAAGATCTTCACGAACATCAATTCCGCCATCGTCGACCCGAAGGCCTTCGATTCGACGAGCTTCGTGGACCTCACCGGCGAGATATGCGTCATACCGCCCAACTCGTTCGCGCTCGCGCGCACCGTGGAATATTTCCGTATCCCCCGCAACGTGCTGACCATCTGCCTCGGCAAGTCGACCTATGCGCGCTGCGGCATCATCGTCAACGTCACACCGCTCGAGCCCGAATGGGAGGGGCACGTCACGCTGGAGTTCTCCAACACCACCCCGCTGCCGGCCAAGATCTACGCCAACGAGGGCGTGGCACAGATGCTGTTCCTCGAATCCGACGAGGAGTGCGAAACCTCCTACAGGGACCGCGGCGGCAAATACCAGGGCCAGACCGGCGTCACCCTCCCCAAAGCCTGACGTCCGTCATCGACCTGCGTGGAATGTGCTCTGTAGGAGCGCTGCCTGGCAGCGCGACCGGTCGCGGCGGCAAGCGCCGCTCCTACAGGCGCCTTCCGTGCACATCGAAATTGAAGATCACCGGTTCGGTGAGCGGATTGCCGTCGAGCCAGGCGGCACCGTCGCGGTATTCGAGGCGGCCCCCACCGAACCACTCGGCGGCTTCGGGGTAGATCCGGTGTTCGATGGCCTGCACGCGGGTGAACAGGGTGTCCGGAGTGTCTGCCGGATCGATTGCGAGGCGGCCCTGCAGAATGCGCGGGCCGCCGTCGAGTTCCTCGGTGACGAAATGTACCGTGCTGCCGTGGTGTCTCTCGCCCGCCGCGAGTACGCGCCGGTGGGTGTCGAGGCCGGGATAGGCGGGCAGCAGGGCGGGATGGATGTTCAGGATGCGGCCCTCGTAGCGGTCGACGAACCAGGGGCCGAGGATGCGCATGAAGCCCGCGAGGATCAGCAACTCGGGTTGCCAGGGGTCGAGCGCCGCCGCGACGGCCCGATCGAAGGCGCCGCGATCGTCGAAATCGTCATGCGCGAGTGAGGCGGTCGCGATGCCGGCTTTGCGCGCCCGCTCGAGGCCGTATGCCTCGCTGCGATTGCTGAATACGCCGCACAGCGAGAGTGAGGATTCCCCTTTCGCGCAGCGATCGATGAAGGCCTGCAGGTTGGTCCCGGAGCCCGAGATCAGGATCGCGGTCCGGCAGCGGCGCGCCGTCAAAGATACCGGACCTCGCCGGAGCCGTCGGCGATTTCGCCGAGCTCCCAGGCATCTTCTCCGGCATCGCGCAGCGTCTCGAGGGCCATCTCGAGATCCTCGGCCGCGACGATGGCGATCATGCCGACGCCGCAGTTGAACGTGCGCCGCATCTCGTCCACCTCGATGCCGCCATGCGTCGCCAGCCAGTCGAACACCGCGGCGGGCCGCCAGCTCGCCGTGTCGATACGCGCATGCACGGTCGGCGGCAGGACGCGCGGCAGATTCTCCGTGATGCCGCCGCCGGTGATATGCGCGAGTCCTTTCACGCTCACGGCCTGCAGCAGAGTCAGGATCGGGCGCACGTAGATCCGCGTCGGCGCGAGCAGCACGTCGACGGCCTGTCGTCCGCCGATCGCGGCTTCTCCGGCCCGCTCGAGGACCCTGCGGATCAGCGAGTAGCCGTTGGAATGCGGTCCGCTCGAGGCGATGCCGATGACGGCGTCGCCGGCGGTGATCGCGCTGCCGTCGATGATCGCGGATCGTTCCACCGCTCCGACACAGAAGCCGGCGAGATCGTACTCGCCGTCCTCGTACATGTCGGGCATCTCGGCCGTCTCGCCGCCGATCAGCGACGCGCCGGCCTGCTGGCAGCCTTCGGCGATGCCGCCGACGACGGTGGCGGCGATAGCCGGGTCCAGCCGGCCGCAGGCGAAGTAGTCGAGGAAAAACAGCGGCTCGGCACCCTGTACCAGCACGTCATTGACGCACATCGCGACGAGGTCGATGCCGATCGTGTCGTGCCGGCCCCATTGCTGCGCCAGTACGAGCTTCGTGCCGACGCCGTCGGTACCGGACACGAGCACCGGCTCGCGGTAGCGCTCCGGCGGCAGTGCAAACAGGCCGCCGAAGCCACCGAGGCCGGAGAGGACTTCCGGACGGCGCGTACGCGCGACCAGCGGTTTGATCCGCTCGACGAGCTCGTTGCCCGCATCGATGTCGACGCCGGCATCTTTATAGGTCAGGGGCTTCATCGACGATATAATAGAGTTTGGGAATCCACGGGAAAACACCCTTGTTCAAGCGACTCCAGGCGATCTTGCTGCTGGCAATCGCCGCGATGCCGGCTTACGCCGCCGAAGTGCCTTCCTTGTACACGGCTCAGGTGCCCTTCGACAAGCGTGCGGACGACGGGCGCGAGGCGGCCTACCTGGCAGCGCTCGACGTGGTGCTCCTGAAGGTTTCCGGGTCGGATCTCGCCGGCGACCCGGACAAGGTCCAATTGCTGTTCCCCGATCCGGCGTCCTACGTCGTGCAATTCCGGCCGGGCGACGAGGACACCCTGTGGGTATCCTTCGACGGCCGCGCGATCGAGCGCACGCTGCGCCAGGCCGGCCAGACCGTCTGGGGCGGCGATCGGCCGCTCACGATCGTCTGGCTTGCCGTGGACTGGGGCCAGGGCCAGCGCGAAATCATCGGCTCCGATGAGCAGGACCGGAGCGGCGACGCGTCGCGCTCCATAGACCGCAATCGCCTGTTGCGCCAGCGCGTGCTGGACATCGCCGAACGCCGCGGCCTGCCCGTCGCCTTTCCGCTGCTCGACGTCGCCGATCTGCAGCAGGTCAGTTTCAGCGACATTTGGGGCGGCTTCGACGAGGCCGTGCTCGAGGCCTCGAAGCGCTACGACGCCAACTCGATCCTCATCGGCCGCGTGCGGGTCAACTCGCAGCAGCCGGACAGCTGGCGCTACTATCTCGGCGGCCAGCAGCGCGCGCTGACAGGCGAGCCGGAATACGTCATCGGCGAGGTCGCCGACATCCTGGCAGACGAATTCGCGATCCGCGGCAGCGCGCGCGTCGAGGCCGTGGACCTGACGATCGGCGGCATCGAATCCGTCGATGCCTACGGCGCCGTGCAGTCGATGCTGGCAAATATCAACGTGATCGACAGCTTCTCCATCGTGGAAGTGAACGGCGATACGATCCATTACCGGGTCGAGGCATCGGGCGGCGCGAATCCTCTCGGGCGTGCGCTGCGCTTCAACGGGCTGATCGAACAGAACGGCTTCGACGGAGAACGCTTGCCGGTCGGTTCGAACGATGCGCACCTGGAATTCTTTTACAGTCCCTGATTATCCGGTCCATGTCTCTTTCCTGGTTGCCAAATGCGATATCGATAACGCGCATCGCCCTGATCGCGCCGATCCTCGTGCTGTTCATCGAAGGACAGTACGGCTGGTCGCTCGGGTTGTTTGTCGTCGCCGGCTTGTCCGACGGCATCGACGGCTACCTTGCGAAACGGTTCGGGTGGCAGACCCGGCTGGGCGGATTCCTGGATCCCGCGGGCGATAAGCTGCTCGTCGCATGGACCTTCGGTACGCTCGCTTTTCTCGGCCGCATTCCGGTGTGGCTCGCCGTCATCGTCATCCTGCGCGACGTGGTGATTGTCACCGGTTCTTTCATGTACCACTATCTCGTCCGGCGCCTCGAGGGCGAGCCGACCTTCATCAGCAAGTTCAACACCGGCCTGGAGTTCGCGTTCCTGATCTTCATCATGTCGCAGGCCGGTTACGGCTGGCCCGACGAGATAACGACGACGATCCTCGGCGCGGCCGTGCTCGTCACGGTCGTCATCAGCGGCTACGACTACGTCTCGAACTGGATCCGGACCGCTCGCAGCGGAGCGTGAGCCATGAAACCTGATCTCAGATTGAACTGGATGATCGCGATCGCCCTGACGGGCTGGCTCCTGTACCTGCTCGCACCGGTGCTGACGCCCTTCATCGCATCGGCACTGCTCGCCTATATCGGAGATCCGCTCGCGGACCGTCTGCAGCGGCTGAAGTTGCCGCGGACGCTTGCCGTCGTGACCGTGTTCCTGCTGACCTTCCTGCTGCTCGCGCTGCTCGTCGTCCTGGTCGGGCCGCTGATCCGGTCCCAGGTCGCGGCCTTCTTCGACGCGCTGCCGTCCATCGTGCAACGGGCCGAGGACGTCTGGCTGCCCCATATCGCCGGCTGGCTCAACCTCGATCTCGGGCACGACGTCGGACTGAGCGCGTTCCTCGCTCGCTACAGCGACATGGCGGGGGCCTGGGCCACGACGGCGCTCGTCTCGCTGTCGAAGTCGGGCGGGGCCGTCGCCGCCGCCGTCCTCAGCCTGTTCCTCGTCCCGGTCCTGACCTTCTACCTGCTGCGCGACTGGGACAGGATCCTGGCGCACCTCGCCGCCCTGATCCCGACCGCGCAGCGCCACACCGTCATCGATCTGGCGAAGCAGACCGACGAGGTGCTCGGCGGCTTCCTGCGCGGCCAGCTGCTCGTGATGTTCGCACTGGCGATCATCTATTCCCTGGGTCTGCGCCTCGTTGGCCTCGAGTTCGCGCTCGCCATCGGCGTCGTGTCCGGACTGGTCAGCTTCGTGCCGTATCTCGGATTCATCTTCGGCATCGGTCTCGCGTCGCTCACCGTCGTGCTCGAACCCGATCCCCTCTGGCACCTGGTCGGGGTCGTGGCGACGTTTTCGATCGCCCAGATGCTCGAGGGCACCGTGTTGACGCCGAAACTCGTCGGCGACCGGATCGGCCTGCATCCCGTGATCATTATCTTCGCGGTCGCCGCCGGCGGTCAGCTGTTCGGCTTCTTCGGTATCCTGCTGGCGCTGCCGGCCGCGTCGGTGCTGTCCGTTCTCGTTCGCTTCGCGTTCCGTCGCTACCTCAGGGAACAACCGGATGGCATCGTCGAAGAACTCGCCGACGAATCCTGAACCTGCCGGGGCCGGCCGGTGAACCAGCTGGCGCTGCCCCTGCGCCTGGCCGACCACGCCGTGTTCGGCAGTTTCCTGGCGACCGGAAACGAGACGCTGGTCGCGACGCTCACCGAGCTCGCAGAGGGGGGAGCGGGCGCCGGCTGCTGGCTGTGGGGAATCGCCGCCACCGGCAAGACGCACCTGCTGCAAGCGGTGTGCGACCGGGCCGGCGACCGCGCCGTCTACCTGCCGCTCGCGCAGTTCGCCGCGGCGGATCCCGGCCTGCTCGAAGGCATGGCGAGCCGCGAACTCATCTGCCTCGACGACATCCATGCCGTCGCCGGCAGCGCCGCCTGGGAGCACGCGCTGTTCGGGCTCGTCAACCAGACCCTCGATGCCTCACGGCCCCTGATCGTCGCTGCCGCGATGCCGCCGCGGCAATGCCCTATCGAGTTGCCGGACCTCGCCAGCCGGCTTGCGCGGCTGCCGGTATTCCAGGCCCATCCGCTGGCCGACGGCGACCGGGCCGCCGCGTTGCAGCT
>JBAUVS010000344.1:0-2622 GCA_049583345.1 Woeseiaceae bacterium | reverse complement strand
GCCCACTGCTTTTCGGCGTACGAGAATCGGGCTTACCGCGCGCTTCAGGCCGACGAGCGGTCGCAGGCTTTCTTCGACTGCTGGACCCGCAAGGAAGCCTTCATAAAGGCGGTCGGCGATGGCTTGTATTACCGGCTGGACAGCTTCGACGTCTCGCTTCGGCCGGACGAACCGGCACGAATTATCCGGGTCGGAGAGAAGGACGGGAAGGTCTGCGGATGGTTGCTCTACAGTTTTTCGCCCGTGCCCGGATTCGTGAGTGCGATCGTCGTTCAACACAAGAATGCTGCGGAGTGGAGTTGATTACATGGAAAAGTTGGTAAGCCAGGCCGAGGAAGGGTCCTATCACGTCAGCTCATTTTCGGCGAACACGCAAGCCGAAATTCGACGTCTCGATGCGCAGGTCGATCTGTTCTGGAAGTCCGAGTGGCAACTTCTTACGAGATTCGGCTTGAAAGAGAACATGGACTTCCTCGACTGCGGCTGTGGACCGGGCCGTCTGATCGAGTTGCTGAAGAACGAAATGCCCGGCCTGAAGTGCACCGGCCTGGAAATGGATCCGATCCTTGTCGAAGCCGCCAACCTCAAGCTTCGCGAGCGTGGGTTCTCGGACTGCCGCGTGATCCAGGGCACGGCGGAGGAGCCCGGGCTGGACGAGGGGAGCTTCGACTTCATCACCATGCGCCTGGTGCTCGAGCATGTGCCCGACCCGGTGACGGCGTTGAACAGTCTTCGCCGCTTGCTGAAGCCCGGCGGACGCATCTTCATCATCTCCAACGATTTCGAAAACCACACCCGGACCTGGCCGCCGGTACCGGAACTGGACCCTCTCTACGAGGCGTACTGCGCGTCACGGCGCAATGATCATGGCGACCCGTGCATAGGACGACGGGTTCCCAGGCTGCTCGCGTCGTCCGGCTTCTCGGTCGTTGCCCAGGAGATCGAAGTCGCACACAACGCGATCGTGGGAGACGAAGCTTTCTTCAAGGCAGAAGGCGTCGGCATCCCGGCGCAGCTCGTGAGCAGCGGCTTCCTCGAGCAGTCGGTATTCGAGAGCATGATCCGGTCGTGGAAGGCAATGCTGGCCGATCCGGATCACTGCATAACGCGCCAGCTCTGCGTCGCGATCGGTGAGAATCCGTCCGGTGCGCAAGCGACGGCGGCGCTGCATGAGGCCGCGAAGGCGGATGTTCCGAAGCAGGCGCGAGCAGAAGACGCGGAGTTCCATGCTCCGGGGACCGAACTGGAGCGGCGCCTCGCTGCGCTGTGGTGTGTCGTCATGGGGCTTGAGCGCGTCAGCGTGCGAGGCAATTTCTTCGACCTCGGCGGCAACTCGCTGATGCTCGAGCAGCTGCATGTCAGGCTCCAGGAAGATCTGGGTTACGAGGAGCCGATCACGACGCTGTTCCAGTACCCGACCGTGGCGATGCTGGCGGAATACCTGGAGAGCGTCGCTCCAAAGTCGGGTCCGGCCGGCGAAACCGCGACCGGCCCCGGCAAGCGATCGGCGGGCTCGAGTGCCGTCGATATACGGGAACAGGCACGGCGCCGGCGTGCGGCACTGAACCGGCGCAAGTAGCCAGGAATCGGTCTGAATCATGGATGACTCCAACGAGCCACAGGGCTTGGACGGAATTGCCGTTGTCGGCCTTGCCGGGCGTTTTCCCGGCGCGCGTGACTGCGATGAATTCTGGCAGAACCTCCGGGAAGGCCGCGAGACGCTGAGCTTCTTCTCCGATCAGGAACTCATCGATGCCGGCTACATTCGGGAAGCAGACCGCGGCAAACGCACCCGCGCGCGAGGTGTCGTCGAGGATGCATGCCTTTTCGACGCGGCGTTCTTCGGCTACACGCCGAGGGAGGCCGAGGTCATGGACCCGCAGCAGCGCGTATTCCTCGAGCTGGCGTGGGAGGCGCTGGAGAACGCCGGACTGGATCCCGATCGGGCGCCGGGCGCGGTCGGTGTCTTCGCCGGCGCGAGCATCAACAGCTACTACCCGAACAATATCGTTTCACGGCCGGATATCCTGGGCCCCTTCGGTGTGTTTCCGGCGGTTGCACTGAACGAAAAGGATTTCCTTGCGACGCGCATTGCCTACAAGCTCAACCTGCGCGGCCCGGCGATCAGCGTACAGACCGCCTGCTCGACCTCGCTTGTCGCGGTCTGCAACGCCTGTCAGAGCCTGCTGAGTTTCGAATGCGACGTCGCCCTTGCCGGCGGCATTGCCATCAATTTCCCGCAGTCGCACTCCTTCATACACGAGGAAGGCGGCATGATCTCTGCCGACGGTCACTGCCGGCCGTTCGACAAGGATGCGAGCGGGACGCTTTTCAGCGACGGCGCGGGCGTAGTCGCGTTGCGCAGGCTCGAGGATGCCGTCGAGGCGGGAGACACGATACTCGCGGTCATCAAGGGATTCGCGCTCAACAATGACGGTTCCGACAAGGCGGGATTCACAGCCCCCAGCGTAAGCGGACAGGCCGACGTCGTGGCGATGGCTCAGGCATTCGCCGATGTGGACCCGGAGACGATCACCTACGTCGAGGCGCACGGCACCGCGACTCCGCTCGGAGACCCGATCGAGATTGCCGGATTGACCCAGGCATTCGGCTCGGTCAGGG
>JBAUVS010000343.1:0-1803 GCA_049583345.1 Woeseiaceae bacterium | reverse complement strand
GCCTCGAAGCTGCAGGTCGAATGGGACCTGCCGGCCTCCGTCGACGATACGGCCGCGCTCGGCAAGCGTTTCGAGGCTGCGCTCGACGGCCAGGACGGTGAGCTCGTCCGCGACGACGGCAACGTCGAGAAGGCCGCCCGCAAGGCCGCCCGATCGATCGAGGTGACGTACCGGCTGCCGTTCCTCGCGCACGTGCCGATGGAGCCGATGAACTGCACGGCGCGGGTCGCCGACGGCAAGGCCGAGATCTGGGCACCGACCCAGAACCCGGGCATGGCGGCCGAGGCCGTCGCGAAGGCCCTCGAGATCCGGCCGGAAGACATCACGATCCACGTCATGCGCAGCGGCGGCGCCTTTGGGCGCCGCTACTACGCCGATTTCGTCGTCGACACCGCACTGCTCGCGCGCGACAGCGGCCGGCCCGTCAAGGTCGTCTGGCCGCGCGAGGACGACGTCCGCCACGACTACTTCCGGTCCGCCAGCGTGCAGCGTGTCCGCGCCGGGCTGGGCAGTGACGGCCGCATCGCGTTCTGGCATCAGAAGGTCGCCAGCCACCCGCGCGGACCCTACCTGGAGCGCGAGGGGTCACCCGCCGAGATCGGCGACAACGAATTCCCGGCCGCGTTCGTGCCCGACCTGCGCTACGAGTACACGGCGGTGCCGGCACGCGTGCCGCTCGGCCAGTGGCGCGCCGTGTCGAACTCGTCGAACGTGTTCGTCATGGCGGGCGTCATCGACGAACTCGCGCACGCCGCCGGCAAAGACCCACTCGCATTCTGGCTGTCCCTGATCGGCAACGAGCAGACTGTGCAGGTCCTGCCGAACTTCCGCTTCGATGCCGCGCGCCTGCGGGCCGTCGTGGAAAAAGTCGCCGGCCTCGCGGACTGGGGCAAGGCCCTGCCGAAAGGCCGCGGCCGCGGACTCGCCGCCTGCTACGACCAGGGCGCCTGGGTCGCCGAGGTCGCCGAAGTCAGCGTCGATGGCGTTTCGCTCAGGGTCGATCGCATCTGCGCGGCGCTCGATTGCGGCCTGCTCATCAATCCGGGCGGGGCGATGGCGCAGGCCGAAGGCGCCATCCTCGACGGCCTGAGCGCGGCACTGTTCGGCGAGATCACGGTGAAGGAGGGCGTCGTGGAGCAGAGCAACTTCGACGATTATCGGCTCTGCCGCATCGGCCAGGCGCCGGCGCTCGAGATCGAGTTCGTGGCGAGCGAGGAGCTACCCCGCGGCATCGGCGAAGGGCCGCTGCCGGCCGTCGCGCCGGCGATCTGTAACGCGATCTTCGCCGCCACGGGTCAGCGCATCCGGGAACTGCCGATCGGCCGCAACTTCCGGATTTGAAATTGCTTCGGGGAAATCGCGGGGTATACTGCGACGCCCGCTCGCCGGTGTGGTAGGTTTCACGAGCCAGACGCAGGACTCCCGGGGCTAGGTGGCAGAGTGGTTATGCAGCGGCCTGCAAAGCCGTGGACGCCGGTTCGATTCCGACCCTAGCCTCCAATCCTTCATGCGTCACGCCCGGGTGGCGGAACCGGTAGACGCTACGGACTTAAAATCCGTTGACCGAAAGGTCGTGTGGGTTCGAGTCCCACCCCGGGCACCAATAAAAACAGTAAGTTATAGAAACTCTCTCGATCTGCCAATTAGCTTTGGCACAATTCTGGCACAGTAAATTCGGATTTGGTGTATCGTCGCGCTATCTGGCACACACAAGCGTATGGTGGCGCAATGGCGACGATCCGCGAGCGAGTCAAGAAGGACGGCAGCCGCAGCTTTCACGTGCAGGTCCGCGTGGCCGGGTTC